>JAPLVI010000060.1 GCA_026397195.1 Candidatus Berkelbacteria bacterium
CTAGCTGTAAGACATATTGGCATTAGCCATCGCCCTAAGGGGCAGGCTGAGCCAAATCAGACTTAGGAGGTGGTCACCTTGACCACGGGAGTGACCAGACGCAAAGGCTTCACCCTCATCGAGCTGTTGGTGGTGATCGCCATCATCGCCATTCTGGCGGCGATCCTCTTTCCGGTCTTCGCCCGTGCGCGAGAGAAAGCGCGGCAGGCAAGCTGTCAGTCGAACCACAAGCAGATCGATCTGGCCTGTCTGATGTACGCTCAGGACTACGATGAGAAGATGCCCATGTACAACTGGACCGGGGAGAGTGGCGTCTCACAGTTCTGGCTGCAATTCGGCTACAACGGTCCGTGTTACGAGTGTGCTTTGGTGGCCGTGTACCCGTATGTGAAGAACATGCAGCTCACGGTCTGCCCTTCGCAGGAGGTTGGCCGGATGGGACACGGCTCGATCGCCTTCCAGTGCCAGTTTCAGCAGGTCAAGCTATCGGCGATCCAGCGACCAGCCGACGGGCCAATGATCTTCGATGCTAACTGCCACTGGGTAAACCCCTATGTCGACAGGGACGGCGCTGGCTTCAACACCTGCAATGGTGGTCGTATCGCCAGCACGCGGCATAACGGCGGCATGAACGTGGGGTTCGCTGACGGCCACGTCAAGTGGTACAACGAGGGCACTGTCGGTGTCAGGGGCGGCCCCGTGCCAGGGTGGTTCTTCGACAATGCCCGCTGGAAGTAGCGGTCACCCCATGCCCCGCATCTGCCCTGATCGCGCGGCAGTATCTCTCAAGTCTCCCGTCGAGGGAAGCACAGCGTGTAACGTGTGCAACCCTCCCGGGAGTTTTTTTATTTAGGCAGATGGTTAATGAAACACTAAAAAAGCCTATCTCCACGACCAAATATTGACAATTGTCTCTTTTTAATCTAGAATACAACTAGCTGTATGCACCTTGGCATTAGCCATCGCCGCCCTAGGCGGCAAGCTAAGCCACGCCAAACTAGGAGGTGGTCACCTTGACCACGGGAGTGACCAGACGCAAAGGCTTCACCCTCATCGAGCTGTTGGTGGTGATCGCCATCATTGCCATTCTGGCGGCGATCCTCTTCCCGGTCTTCGCTCGCGCGCGCGAAAAAGCGCGGCAGGCGAGCTGTTCATCGAACCTGAAGCAGTTGGCCCTCGGCGCCATCATGTACGCCTCGGACTACGACGGCAAGTTCTTCCTCTCGGCCGATGCCTACTGCAACACGACGTACACCGGCTGCTGGTACAACAAGTACGTCTACAACCACGACAACATCTACCCTTACGTGAAGAACGACCAACTGATCGAATGCCCCTCGGCCGGCGGGGATCGATACTCCTTCGCCAGCTACGGCTGGAACAAGTGGTGCGGCCCGGACTTCTGGGGACGTCCCGGCATCAAGGACGCGACGATCAGGAACCCGGTTCGCGTGCTCATCTTCGGCGAAGGAGGCGGGCTCGTCTGGTTTCCCAAAGACCCCGGCTGCTGCGGCGGTCTTCCCAACCGCATGACTATGAATCCGCCCCGACCGCACGGCGCCGGCGACCCGCACAACGGCGGTCTGAACATCGCCTTCGCTGACGGTCACGTCAAGTGGTTGAGTTGCCAGGGCTTTCCTGACGACGATGCCAACCCGGCATCCGACCCCGTCCTCATCGACCCAGGCCTGTGAGTGTCCATCCTGCCTCAACCCGTCTTGGTCCGGGTGGACCGACTCTCAACATTCTCATTGAGTCGGCCACCGGACCATTTTTTATTAAAAAAATAACAAACCTTAACTTGACTTTTAAATCATATTAACTAAGATGAAGGCGATAGGAATGCTCCACTACTCTGTCCGATAGGAGACTACCGAATGAGAAGTCGAGGCTTTACGCTGATCGAACTCCTGGTTGTCATCGCGATCATCGCCATCTTGGCGGCGATCTTCTTCCCTGTGTTTGCCCGCGCCCGCGAGAAGGCGCGGCAGGCAAGCTGTCTCTCCAACGTCAAGCAGATCGTGCTGGGCGGGCTCATGTACGCACAGGACTACGACGAGACGTGGCCCACGGGACGCGTGTGCAACTGGGCCAGTGGAGGACCCTACGGCACCCACGTCATGGCCCTCATGCCGTACGTGAATAACCTGCAGATCTTCAGGTGTCCGTCGAGGGCCGGCTACACGGTCAACCCCAGCTTCATCCAGCCTCCGGTGACCTACATCGGCTCGTACGGGTTCAACCACTTGGCCTGTACAGCGATGGGTTTGGTCACGGCACCTGCGGAGCAGGTCTACACGCTCGACGCCTACAATCCGTGGATCGACTACGCGGGGGCCATCTGGGACCGGATATCGGGTCGAGGCGTTGGGAACTATAACGGCGACCCGAACTACCCCACCAACTGGCACAACGACGGGCTCAACGTCGGCTTCATGGACGGGCACGCCAAATGGGGGAAGACCGGTGCTCTGCGCTGGAATCAGTTCTACATCACCACTGACCCGCGCTATGCTGTCTCAATCAACATGGGAAGCGCATCCGGGCCGCCATAGCCGCGTCGGTCGGATGCCGCCACCTTCGTCCATCGATTCTCATCCTCCCGCGAGGGTAGCACTATGTGCAACCCTCGCGGTATTTTTTTTAATTTGAAGGAGTAAGAAGTGATAGTTTTTTGGCAGTGTCTTTCAGAAGATTATGGTATAATTTGAATGATGAAATTTTTTAATATTTTTAAGAGAAAAAGGAAGCCCAAAAAAGCTCCTGTTATTGATAAAAGGCCTATTTGGATAGTACTAATATTGTTATTGGTGGCAGGTTATCTTATTTTTATCTTTTCGCGCAGTTTATGGCGGAATTATGAAATTAATAAAGAGCTCTTGAATCTTGAAGCACAAATTGATAGTTCAAAAATGAGGCAAGATTATCTCACGAACCTGGTTTCATATTATGGGACTAAAAGCTTTACTGAAAAAGAAGCACGCGGAAAATTGGGATTGAAGAAAGAAGGGGAAACGGTACTTGCCCTACCGCGAAAAGGGGCGGTTGAGAAAAAACAGGAAATTATAGAGGAATCTAATCCAGTTCCTGAGAAGACGAACGCGGAGAAGTGGTGGAAATTTTTCTTTAAAAGATAAACCCCCACACCAAAATTATATTTGGATTCAGACTATTTTATATATAAATTATTTTGAATAATAAAAATTGAGTTATTCGCAAAATTTTTGGTGTGGGGGTAAATCTCTTAATTTGTGAATACAGTGGGTTGCAAAAAACTAAATTATATGATATATTTTTAGTTGCGCTGCGGGGTAGAGCAGTAGTAGCTCGTCTGGCTCAATCTTTTGAGAGACCTAGATTTTTCAAACGTTCTTTAAAAATGTGAACAAGTTTAATGTTAATAGCTACTATCCTCATAATTCCGAATGGATATTTTCGTTTCCCTCCAAGATCTTTCTTGATGTAAGGTTTGTTAAATCGAGAAGTAGGAATGTTAGTTAGTTTTGACCAATACTTAAGACAGGTTTTGTAAGGCAGGGTGTCATGGCAATGGATTACTGCCTTGATCTTTTTCTCTTCGAGTCGGCAGACGACTCTCAAGAATTGAAGATACGTGGTGATAATGTTTGGATTACCATTCGACAATGAAAGCTGAGTTTTGTCTCCTTCGGTAGCCCAGAGCACTAATCCAATGATATTCAGGGAGCGGTTTTTTCTGGGATTGTAATCGAAAGGATCACCGAGAGGATTTCGTAGATTATAAATAGTTTTACTGCGAGTTAAAGATTTCGCCATATACTGGTAGTATACCATAAGTTCACATTTTTAGGAAATTTTTGGGCGCCTTGTTTGGAAACATTCAAGGAGATTAGCTGTCAAATTCGGGGAAGTCCTTTTAACGGGATAATCCCGAGCCAAGTCCCAATATGGAATTGGGGAAGGTGTAGAGACTAGTTGGCAGCTGCCGTCATTCAAAAATATTTGAATCGGCAAAGGGATAGTCCAGACTACAAACTCCGAAAATTTTCGGAGGCGATGAAAATCGTAGTAGTAAGCATAACCAGGAGGTCGGAGGTGCAATTCCTCCCCCCGCTATTTAAACATTCGAAATCCGAAGCACGAAATTCGAAATCCGAAACAAATTGACAAGGCAGTTGTCATTTCGAACGCAGTGAGAAATCTTAAGGGATCTCTCGCCGGAGCCTGCACTGAGCGAAGCGAATGTGGCTCGAGATGACAGGGTCAGTTTAGGATTTAGGATTTTGAGTTTTGAAATTCCCGCCGCCGGCGGACATGCCAGTATAGCTCAGCGGTAGAGCAGAGGCATCATAAGCCTTGTGTCGCAGGTTCGATCCCTGCTACTGGCACCAATAGTTAAATAACGCGTACGCGAAAAATATTATGAATAATTGTTCCAAAACCTTTATCTATCTTATTGTCATAGCTCTGGCCATCGCCTCTGTCTATGCCTTCGTCAGCTATATGAATCCCAAAAAAGACGAGGTTGCATTGAGTACCGTCATTGAGCAGGTAAAGAATCAGGAGGTCAGTAAGATATTAGTCTCTGGTAATAATCTTGAGATTAGTCTCAAGAACGGTAAGAAAGAGTTCTCAGCCAAAGAGGATTCTGTTTCTCTGACCGAATATGGCATCAAACCAACTGACGTTCAAATAGATGTTAAAAATGGCGAATCAGCGACTCTTTGGATTAGTTTAGTTACCGGCATTTTACCAATTTTGTTGATAGCTGGTTTTATTTGGTTTATCTTTCGTTCGGCGCAGTCGGGGAATAATCGTGCCTTATCCTTTGGGAAAATTCAGATGAGGTTTTTGAATGGCAAAGGAAAAAAGAAAACAACTTTTAAAGACGTTGCCGGGCTAAAAGAGCCCAAGAACGAGCTTGAAGAGATAGTTGAATTTTTAAAAAATCCAGGCAAATTTAGAAAACTTGGAGCTGAAATTCCAAAAGGAGTATTGCTCTTAGGCCCGCCCGGGGTAGGGAAGACCCTGCTTGCAAAGGCAGTCGCCGGAGAAGCTAATGTTCCTTTTTTCTCCATCTCTGCTTCCGAGTTTGTCGAGATGTTTGTCGGTGTAGGCGCTTCAAGAGTCAGAGATTTGTTTGATAAAGCGAAAAAGAATTCTCCCTCGATTGTTTTTGTGGATGAACTAGATGCGGTTGGACGCCAGCGAGGAACAGGACTTGGGGGCTCACACGATGAACGCGAACAAACCCTAAATCAAATCCTGGTGGAGATGGATGGCTTTGATACTGATACTAATGTTATTGTCATGGCAGCCACTAATCGTCCAGATGTCTTGGATCCGGCACTTTTGCGCCCGGGCCGATTTGACCGCCGGGTTATCTTAGATTTACCTGACGTCAAAGAAAGAGAAGCAATCCTTAAAATTCATTCAAGAAATAAACCGCTCGCCGAAGACGTTAATTTTGAAGATATTGCCAAAATCACCCCTGGATTTTCCGGAGCTGACATTGAGAATTTGATGAATGAAGCGGCAATCCTCGCTGCACAAAAAGATAAAAGTAAAATTTATCAAGATGATATTGAGAGATCAATTGAGAAAGTTATGCTTGGGCCTGAACGAAGAAGCCATATGATGAGCAAAAATGAAAAAGAAATTACTGCTTATCATGAAGCTGGACATGCTGTAGTGGCTCATATTTTGCCTAATGCCGATCCAGTGCATAAAATCTCGCTTGTTTCTCGCGGTATGGCATTGGGCTATACTCTAAAACTTCCCGCCGAAGATAGAAAAATTCATTCCAAAAGCCAATTTTCAGATGAGCTGGCTTCGCTTCTAGGCGGTAGGGCAGCAGAGGAATTAATTTTTAATGAAATGACAACCGGCGCGCAGAATGATTTGCGCGAAGCAACTAAATTGGCGAGAAAAATGATTAAACAATTTGGCATGTCAAATTCTTTGGGACCGGTCACTTATGGCGAGAACGAAGAGTTGGTCTTTTTGGGTAGAGAATTGGGCGAGCACAAGAATTATTCAGAGGAGACTGCCTCCAAGATTGACCATGCCGTCTTAAATATCATTACTGCTGCTGAAGAAAGAGCAAAAAAGGTTTTATCCAAACATAAAAGTGAACTTAAAAAAGTTACCGACAAGCTTTTGAAAGACGAAACGATTAATAAAAAGGAATTTGAAGCGATATTCATCAAAAGAAATGTTAAAAAACCAAATTAGAATAAGATATCAAAAAAGTTTAAAAAAATATGGTTTTTGCCCACGAGCTTTAAAATGGAGAACACAACAGGCAGCTGAGGCTCGTTACAAAAATCTAATTCATGATATTGATTTTAAAGGGAAAACCGTACTTGATGTTGGCTGCGGATTTGCTGATATTATTCCCTTAATTAAAGCAAAAACTGGGAGTTTTACCTATACCGGAGTTGATTTGGTCCCAGAGTTTATAAAATTTGCCAAACAGAAGTACCCAAATTTTCAATTTGTAGAGAGGGATTATTTTGGAGAACCTTTGGATAAGATGTTTGATATCATTATTTCTTCAGGGACACTCAACTCTAATATTAAAAATCCCTTGGAGTATCGCAAAAGGGCAATAAAGACAATGTTTGAACACGCATCGAAGCTTTTAGCTTTTAATATGGCAGGAGGCCACCCCCAGCCTAAAAATATTAGAGGGAATAGAGTATATTATATTGACTCACTTGAAATGTTGAAGTTTTGTTTGAGTTTGACCCCGAAAATTATTCTTCGCCATCATTACCGTTTCAATGATTTTACAATAGTGATGTATAAACCCGACCCCGCCTGCGGCGGGACATCAGGGCGGGTTTGTTGGCAAAGTGGCAGCTTCCGTCAGACCTGTCTCGGCCATGGTCTTGGACGGACCTCGGCTCGGGGTCTGCCGAGACGGGCCGCTGCATCTATTGGCCTTCATTCCCGCCAAAGGCGGGATATTTCAGGCTAATCCCAATAAGTGAACTGAAAAAACGGCTGATGAGTTCTTGAAAGACGAAACGATTAATAAACCTGCCCCCTTTAAAAAAAGAATCGAGTAGGGGAATGCCCAAAAAGGCATGATTGGCTCTTTCTGGTAAATTGTCTCTTGGGTTCTCCTGTTTTATCTAAATTTATTCTTCTAAGAGACGGCTGATGGCCCGGACTTTTCAGACAAAAAATAGAAAAATTTTTTATATCACTCCCCTATCGATTTTTTAATTTTTTTTGGGCAACTTAAGGGAGAATTTAGTTGTTTTTTTATCACAATTAGCATAAAATTAAGACAATAAGGTTAAAAATCTGTATAAAAAGCAGCCTTGCTTAAATCTTTTAGCTATGTTTGATTTTATCAGAAGGAAATTTACCGCGCGCAATTCAGTGGCCTTGGCTTCGGTTTATCTCGCCTTCTTTGCCCTTCTCTCAAGGATTTTAGGAATATTTAGGGATAGACTCTTTGCCGCCAGGTTTGGTGCAGGTAATGAACTTGATGCTTATTTTGCCGCTTTTCGAATCCCTGATTTTATTTTTAACTTGTTGATTATTGGGGCGCTTTCGGCGGCTTTTATTCCCGTTTTTACGCGGTATCTAACGCGTAATCACGAAGATGAAGCCTTTAAAATTTCAAATTCGGTAACGAATCTAGTGGTTCTCTTATGGATTGTAGTCGCCTTAATAATTTTTATTTTTGCAAGGCCAATACTTGGTCTTTTGGTTCCCGGTTTTAATGCTGAAAAATTAGGTTTAACTGTTTCATTGACGCGCATTATGCTTTTGTCTCCCTTATTTTTTGGCATTTCTGCTGTTGCTGGTTCAATGCTCAATTCGTTTCGCCGCTTTTTCTCTTTTGCCCTTGCTCCCGTTCTCTATAATTTGGGTATAATTGCCGGCGCAATCTTCCTAACGCCCAAATTCGGAGTGTATGGCTTGGCGATGGGTGTTGTTTTTGGTGCCTTTCTGCATATGCTTTTACAACAGATAAATGCCTATATGCTTGGTTATCGATATCAGCGAATTCTCGACTTGAAGCATCCTGGTGTCCGCCGTATTATTAAACTTGCCTTGCCTAGAATTTTAGGTATGGCAGTGGACCAGATAGATTTGTTTGTCCAGACTTTGATTGGTTCGCTTTTAATAGTTGGCACTGTGGCGGCATTTAATTTTGCCAATAATCTTGCTTCCCTGCCGGTTGGATTATTTGGGGTGGCGCTCGCGACTGCTGTCTTCCCTACCCTGGCTGAAAAAGCAGGTTTGCGACGAGATTCGGATTTTGTTTATGAATTTTCACGGGTAGCGCGGGTAATTCTTTTCTTAACTATTCCTACATCTGCCATGATTATACTTTTGAGAGCTCAGATCGTGCGTCTTGTTTTAGGTACAGGAAATTTTAGTTGGCATGATACTCGACTCACCTTTGGTATTCTAGGTTTCCTTGCGATATCCATCTTTGCTTTTGCCCTAATTCCCCTCTTGGCACGAGCCTTCTACGCTTTTGAAGATACGCGCACGCCTGTTTATATTGGAATTACTTCGGTGGTGATTGATATTATTTTAGCCTTAACCTTTGTTGGCAAAATAAATATTGGTATTGATCTCGGTCCCCAAGGGTTAGCACTTGCCTATTCAATCTCGACTATTATTCAGATGCTTTTATTGTTTATTTTTCTACAGCGGAAACTTAAAATTATTGATTTCAAGTCTATATTTTTGTCTATTTTGAAATTTGGTATAGCTACCCTATTTATGATACCGGCAGTGCAGTGGTCAAAGTTTGCCATCTCACCTTTCATCCGAACAGACACCGGTGTTGGAATTCTTATTCAAGCCCTTGTCGCAATTTTGGTCGGGATCATATCCTACTCTATTGTTGCTTTCATCTTGCGCTGTGATGAATTTCGCCTCGTTGTTAGATATTTGCCTTTTATTGGTAAAAGGCTTTACTCTGTAGAATATGACAGAAGAAGTGAAAAATGAAAATTTAAGAGTTAAACCGACGGTTCAGTCGCAAAGAAAACAGAGTTGTTTTAATTTTAGAAACTGCTGTTTTTGTTGTTTAGGAATATTGATTGCCCTAATTATTTCTGCGCTTATTCTACTTTCTCTCTCTGGACTCGTTCGAATTCCCTTGCTCTCTCCCCTATTCTATGGAAATGGCCCAAGCCCTTCAAGAATAGTCACCCCACAAACTATTGATGATAAATACATTGAGAATCTTTTTAAAACCGCGTCAAACAATAATCAAACTCAAGTTGTAATTAATGAGAATGTCTTAAGTTATTTGGTTAATAATTATGTCAACAAAGAGAACAACGTTCTCGTACCGGAAAACGAGAGAACAACGGGCAGCCAAATTTCTTTTGAAAATGGTTCGGCGGAATTGTTTTTAAAACCCAGAAGCCCCAGAACGGCTTTGACCATTAAAATTATCCCCGCCCAAAGCCGATTGATGGCGCAAAGGTTTAAACTGGGCAAACTTAGGACGCCGGTCTTTGCTTTAAATATGCTTTTTAGCCAATATTTTGATTTCAATTCGATGTATACTTCAGGCATAAAATCAATCCAGCTTGAAAAGGGTCGTGTAGTTGTAACGATTGATCCAGCAATGTTTAAGGGTGATAGACCAGAAGGGGAAGCGCCGATTCCCTTTATTCCTCATTAATGTGAAAGAAACCTTTTTGTCATTTATCTTTCTCTTGAAAATAATTTAAATAAGATATGCTAACCAAGATTAGAAATTTTGCCATTATTGCGCATATAGATGCAGGTAAGTCGACTTTAGCTGATAGACTATTGGAATTAACACAT
>JAPLVI010000057.1 GCA_026397195.1 Candidatus Berkelbacteria bacterium
CTATGTGTGTTTATTATAAGCCCTGGAAGTTATTAGATGCGCCGGCGAGAAAACCAACCCCAAAAGAAATAACCAATCTTTACAATCAGCATGTTTATCCTTTGATTCTATCGACTAGCGCCGAATTGTTGCGATTTGACGGCGGCGGTAGTTTTATCAATGAAAATGAATTTCCTGTTTCAGCGCTTTGTACAATTTTAAAAAAATTTTTACCAAAGACTATTCGCATCGTAGAAATAGAAAGTCGTCCTGAGTTTGTCACAGACAAAGTGTTGAGACAACTGAAAAATGTTCTGCCAAAAGGAGTGGATTTATTAGTTCATATGGGCATTGAAACTGGCAGTGAGCTTTATAGAAATCAACTCTTAAATAAAAACACTACTGATAAAGAAATCACAACCGCAGTCAAAAGACTGCAAAAATATGGGTTTAAAAGCGGCGCCTACTTGCTGGCTGGTTTGCCGAAATTAACCAGAGAACAGTCAATCACTGACGCCATCGAAAGCATCCGCTCTTGCTCGCAAATCGGTTTCGATTCCATTGTTTTATGTCCGACAGTAGTCCCTGATCTAAATTCGAAACTGGGCGATTTATATAAGAAAAAGCAATTTTTTCCCTTGCGATATCGAGACATTATTAATATCGTAGACGCCACAAAAGATTGTCCGGTTGTTTTAGCTTTTGGTGACGATCCGCCAGCGGCAGTTGGCACTTCTGGCAGCTTAGCTGACAAAGAAAAATTAGATTATTTCAGGGAGAATCATATATTAAATTTTGAAGGGATAAAAAATGAAAAAAATTGACCCCCGAGTCACCGCTCTCGAAGAATTGGCCAAGATTACCCCCAAAATTGCTTTAAATAAAAAAAGAACGCGGGATTTCTCTTTGGGAATGTTTGTCATCTTGAAAAAAATAATGCACTCGATCTTTGGCGACATCTGGGAATGCCTTGAATTCTATGGCGGTTCAAGAGAAAAATTTGAAGAGGAAGCGGTGCCGTTTTTAATTGAGATTCAGATTATGGTTTATTTAGCTGATATTGTCGTTGAGAATTTAGAAGACCAACGCCGAGTCAAGGCTTGTCTTAAAACGGCTTTTAAGGTGATCGACCAGCGGATTGCTGAAGAAAAAATTAAAGACAAAAAAGCAAGACCCTTGATGCGGGAGGTGTATTTATTCTTGTTAAAAGATCGAGAGGTTAGAGATAAAAAATTAATTCTTAAAGAGAAAGAGATTTTGCGGGTTTTGCATTATAAAGTTTCGGACCTGGTAGCGCTGATGAGAATGGCGGCCGAACTCAGCGGCTGTAAAAGAATTCCCGAAAACGAGTGGCAGATTTGGCGTCAGTTTGAACTTATCCGAGAATTTATTGATGACCATGAAGATAGGGATGAGGATATCAAAGAAAATGCGGAGCAGTTTAATTCGATTGTCCAGCTGGAAAGACAGGAGATTGAGGTCAAAAAAGTTATCTCCGGGGAATGCCAAAAACTTAAAAAGATGATTGATAAAGTTGTGAATAAAAGTAAAAAAGAAAAGTTGATGAAAATGTATCGCTTTCTGGCGGAAAAAAGGATTCCGCAAGAGTTTGGGTTTTAAGAGGAGAGTTTTGTTAATCAAGAGTTGATTAACAAAACTCTTGTCTTAAAGACGAGAGTCATACCAGAGAACGATGCCTGCCAACAGCAGGCAACGAAAGGATGAATCAAGTGCAGATAGCGTTGATGACGAATCCCAAACGCGATCCTATGGCCGAGATCGTCAGGATCGCAAGCGAGGAAGTTCGTGTGGTGGAGTTGACCCTGGAAGGGGACTGGTACGCGGATAAGTGGCGGAGACAAGGGGAGGAACAGCAGAAGTGATCACCGCAACAGATTCGAGAAGCGGCGGAGAGTCGCGAGGTGCGGCTGATCACCCACGCCGATCCCCACCTGCCGTTCTGCTCCCCTTTGCCGGCTGTACGGCAAGGGGCAGCCGAAGAACTCAAGGCGGCGGGAAGGTTTGTCTCCCTCGCCGGGGCGGAATGGCTGACGGTCCACCTCGACCGAGGTCGTCCGGATACCTCGGTGGGGAAGAGGATCGATTGGTACGGGGAGGCAATTCTGGGCATGACCGAGCCTCATGTTCCGGTGCTAATCGAGAATGCACCCTTCCAACTGGGCGTAAACCAGCCGGATGTCATTCTCGGCATCGCTGAGGCTGTGTCGGCTGAAGGGGTGCAAGTCGGAGCCACATTCGACATTGCCCACGCCCTGATTGAGGGTCACGGCGATCTTGGGTCATACCAGAAGGAGCCAAGGTACTGGGAGCTGGTCCGGCATGTTCATGTTTCTGAGCCGGACCTGAGCGGTCCAAACGCCGATAGGCACCTGCCGTTGGGCGTGCACCAGAAGATGTCCTGTTGGCGAGAGTGGATCGATTGGATCATGGCGAGAAAGATGGGCGAGGAGCTCGCCATGACGCTTGAGGTTCACTCACAAGAGCCTGAGTACCTCAGGGCGAACCTCGAACTCTTGAGGAGATGGCTCAACAGATGAACAGCCTGCCTCATCAAGGAAGGGTGATGACAATAAGGAGTGGTGACTCATGGCGCGATGACTTTCGACGAAGAAAGCCCCGCGCCATTTTTTTAATTTTCGCTTTTAATCTGAAGCGAGCTTATGCCAAAGAAAAACATCATGAGGCTTTGCGGCCATGGTGTCCAGCTCTTTTTGCATAAAGGGCTGGACGAGCAAGGCCGAATGCTGAATGCCGATTTCCACGGTGGGGAAATCAAATGATTTTTCTTGGCATATGCGAGCGACCCCTTGACAAAATGTAAAGCGTGCTTTACATTGTAATTGAAAAATCTATATTATGGACTCAAGACTAAAAAATTTGAGAGAGATGATAGATTTTACCCAGGAAGAACTTGCCCGGGAGATTGGAATATCGAGACAATCTTTGATTTCACTTGAGCGGGGAAAATGCAAACCCTCAATTGATCTTGCCCGAGCTATTTCTGATTTTTTTG
>JAPLVI010000026.1 GCA_026397195.1 Candidatus Berkelbacteria bacterium
TTCAGGAAAGATGAGAATGCATTACATCAAGATTGTTCCAGGTGACACTGTCGAAGTAGAATTTTCTCCTTACAATCTTTCGCGAGGAAGGATAATAAAAAGGCTTTAGAGTAACTTAAGAACTTAAGAACATAAGAACAAAAAACGAAAAGTTCTTTAGTTCACAAGTTTATAGTTTTTAGTTTTTTTAATATGAAAGTAAGATCATCAGTGAAAAAAATGTGTGATAAATGCAAAATAGTAAGACGCGGGAAGAAGCGTAAGAGCGGTAAAACCAAGAAAAAAATACTAATGGTTATCTGCTCAAATCCAAAACATAAGCAAAGACAAGGTTAATTTATGCGTATTGCGGGTGTTGACATACCAAACGACAAAAAAATAGGGATATCTCTCGCCTATGTTTATGGTATTGGCCGAAATAATGCAAAAAATATTCTAGAAGCATGTGGAATTGATGCTAATAAAAGAACTAAAGAACTTAGTGAAACTGAAACAGATAAAATCCGAGAGTAAATTGATAAAAATCTTAAAATTGAGGGAGAATTACGCTCAGAAATTTCCCAGAATATAAAACGACTTCGAGAAATTGGAACTTACCGGGGATCAAGACATTCTCATAATCTACCAGTAAGAGGTCAGAGAACAAAAACTAATGCTCGAACTAAAAGAGGAAGACGTGTAACAGTTGGCAGTGGTAGAAAACCAGCTACTGAAAAAACATAATATGTCAAATGCGAATCCGATGCGAATTACATCACGAATATATGCGAATAATAATATAAAAATTTGCGATTATTTGCGAGCATAATTCGCGATTGATTAACGATTGAGACACCATGGGAAAAATGAGAATAAAAAAAGAGGTAGAAGGTAGCGAGGGTGGTCCGAAAATTTCAAAGAGGCCACGCCGAGCAAAAAAGAGGCTTCAATTTAAAGAAGGCAGTGTTTATATAAAATCATCCTTTAATAATACAATTGTAAATTTCGTCGATCCTAATGGTGGTACAGTCTGTTGGTCAAGCGCAGGTTCCTCTGGTTTTAAGGGCACCAAGAAATCAACTCCCTATGCTGCATCGGTTGTAGCGGCTAATGCGGCTAATTTGGCCAAGGAATGTGGTATGGAACGAGTCAAGGTTTATGTCAAAGGTATTGGCCCGGGTAGAGAATCAGCCGTTCGGGCAATTGCTGCCGCTGGAATTGAAGTTATTTCAATTGAGGATCGAACCCCAATACCACACAATGGTTGTCGTGCAAAAAAAGCAAGACGCCCGTAATAATATGCGAAATCCTAAATCCGAAATCCTAAATTCTAAACAATATCAAATGACCAAAATTACAAATCTAAAACGGTTTAAAATATTTGAACATTTGAATTTTGAATTTGTTTAGAGTTTAGAATTTAGAAATTAGAATTTTGTAAGTAAATATATGGCAGATGAAGAAATAAAAACAGAAAAAGCAGCCCAAACCCCAAAAGATGAGGAAATAGAGAAAGTGGTGAGTTCTGAACCGAAAGGAGCTGGATTGAGGTTTATAAAATCAAAAGGTGTCTGCCGTAAATGTCGACGCGCTGGTGAAAAATTGTTTTTAAAGGGAGAAAGATGTTTCTCAGCCAAGTGTTCTTTTACTCGTAGATCATACATTCCGGGGCAACATGGTAATAAGCGTCCTTCAAGACTCTCCCAATACGGGTTACAATTGCGGGAAAAACAAAAACTAGCCGCTATTTATGGAGTACGCGAGAGACAATTATTGAAATATTTTAAAACTGCAACTAATAAAAAAGGTAAAACGGGTGATATCTTAATGACTATACTTGAACGAAGGTTAGATAATGTTGTTTATCGTGCTGGATTTGCCTCTTCACGACGTCAAGCCAGACAAAAAGTTAATACTCGCCGGATTAGTCTAAATGACCGCTCAGTTGATATTCCTTCAATCCTCGTTAAAAAAGACGATATGATTAAAATAAAAGAAGAAAAAACAAAGGAAAGGAAGGAAAAAGAAGTAGAAAGCAAGGCTGATATCCCTAAATGGTTTGAAGTAACAAATAAAGATAAGGAAATTAAAGTGTTGCGACTTCCGGACAGAACAGATATTGGTGAGCCAATTAATGAACAATTGGTAGTTGAATTTTACAGTAAATAATAATTAACATAAAATGCGAATCCGATGCGAATTTTGACACGAATAAATGCGAATATTAGCATGAATTCGCATCGCTGATTTGAATCGGATTAGCATTAAAGGATTATCATGAAAATTAGCCTACCCAAAATTAAAATTAAATCAGAGTCAGACAAGGAAGGCATCTTTATTATCTCACCATTGTTCCCCGGTTATGGTGTGACTGTTGGAAATTCACTAAGACGTGTTCTACTATCATCACTCGGTGGTGCTGCCATTTATGAAATCAAAATTGATGGGGCAAGCCATGAATTTACAGCAATACCCAGCGTTAAGGAAGATTTAATCGATATTATCCTAGCAATTAAAAAATTAAGGTTGAAACTTCATGATAAGGAAGCCACATTAAACCTAGATGTTAAAGGACCAAAAGAAGTAACGGCGGCTGATATCAAATCTCCTTCGAGTGTTGAAATTATCAATAAGGATCTTAAAATTGCAACTTTGAATTCAAAAGCGCGCCTTTCAATTGAAATGAAAGTGAAAAAGGGTATTGGTTACGAGCCAGCTGAGGAGAGAAAAGATGAAGAGAGACCAATTGGAGTTATTGCCATCGATAGTGTTTTTACCCCTGTTGAAAGTGTAAATTATACAACTGAATTTACTCGTGTGGGTGGAGTAACTAATTATGATAAATTAACCCTTGAAATTAAGACAGATGGTTCTGTCACTCCTAAGGAAGCTTTACAGCAAGCATCTGAAATTTTGGAATCACATTTCAATCTAGCAAAAGAATTCAAAACTGAGATAAAAGAAATCGAAAGCGAACCACAAAAGAGAGTTGAAGCTAAAAAAGTTGTAAAAGAGCAGAATGAAGAGACAGAGGCACCCAAGACAAAAGAAGACTATAAAAAACTTTCGATTGAGGAAGCTGGATTTTCACCAAGAACAGCCAAAGCTTTGATTGATAACAAAATTAAGACTGTCGCCGGACTGAGTCGATTATCGGACGAAAAATTAACTGAAATTAAAGGGCTCGGAAAGAAATCGATTGCTGAAATTAATCGGAAACTTAAACGTTGGAGTCTAAAATAATCCATAATATATCAAATGCGAATCCGATGCGAATTTATTCGCGAATATTCGCTAATAATTCGCAATAGATTAGCGAATGAAATAATATGCGGCATAGATTACATGGTAAAAAATTAGGACGTAAACGGGGACACCGAAGAGAGTTAATTAAGAATTTGATTACCTCTTTAATTTTGTACGAGAAAATAATTACCACTGAGACTAAAGGAAAAATAGTTAAAGGAGAAGTTGAAAAAATTTTAAGTCTGGCTAAAAAGAAAGATCTTCATAGTCGAAGACTTATTCTAGCGCGCCTGAATTCAAAATTAGCTGTCTCCAAAATTTTTGAAGATTTAAATAAGCAATTTAAGAATAAAAAATCTGGTTTTGCAAGAATTGTTAAACTTGATAACCGTTTAGGTGACAATTCGCCTCAAGTATTGGTTGAATTATTAATTAAACATAAAGAGGAAGAAAGAAAAACCGAAAAGGTGAAAGAAAAGAAATCGAAGGAAAAGGTCAAGGGCAAAAGAGAAGAGAGAAAACCTGGATTTTGGGATCGACTACGCGGTAAAGGAACCCAAACGAGAGAAATAAGAACGGCAACTAAAAAGACAATTGAAAGAACAACTTCAAAGTAATATGTCAGCCAGAGGCTGATCCGCCTTTGGCGGAAAAACTTAAGCTTATGAAAACATTCACAGCAAAAATCAGAGAAATCCAGAGAAATTGGTATATGATTGATGCAAAGAATAAACCAATGGGAAGAGTTGCAACTCAAGCCGCAATTATTCTTCGTGGAAAACACAAGAGATAATATACTCCCAATTATGATATGGGAGATTTTGTGGTCATTATTAATGCTAAAGATATTAAATTGACTGGAAAAAAGC
>JAPLVI010000165.1 GCA_026397195.1 Candidatus Berkelbacteria bacterium
GCGATAAAATTTGTCAATTTACGATTTAAAGAAGCAGTACTTGTCTGGCTAATTAATGTGGTAATGAATCTTGTCTTTATGTTAGTTGCTGGTATCGTAATAATGATTATAGGTTTACCGCTTATACTTCTGGGGGTTGGAATAGGAATAGCGAACTTAACGACGGGAATTATTATTGGCGTGATTGGCCTTATTTTATTAGGCATTGTAATGTTGGCTGTTTCGGGTTATTATACGGCTGTTATAAATTCATACTGGACATTAGCTTATTTAGAAATAAAAAAGTTAAAGCCCCAGGCCCAAGCGGCCAAATGAAATTCGTGCCCCAGCCCGTCTCGGCTAAGCCCGAGCCGAGGCAAGTAGCTCAATGGACCCGTCTCGGCTAGGAAGGGCTCTTCCTAGACGGATAGAGCAGTACATCAAAATGTATTATGTATATGTAATAAAAAGTGAAGAGCACAGTCGATATTATGTAGGGTTCGCTAAGAATCTTGCTCGAAGGATTAAAGAACATAATCATCAAAAATCAAACTGGTCAAACAGATATTCACCTTGGACACTAATATATAAAGAAAGAATTGAGAGTATAGAAGAAGCTTTAAAGCGCGAGAAATATTTTAAATCACATGCTGGAAGGGATTGGCTGAAGAGAACAATTATTCAATAATTTACGGCTGGTTTGCCTGCCAACGCTTGAGCCCCTGTAGCTCAATGGATAGAGCAGCACCCTTCTAAGGTGAAGGTTAGAGGTTCGATTCCTCTCAGGGGTATAGGCGTTGGCAGGCAAATAAAAAAAAGATTATGGCAACATTAAATAGAGTAACATTAACCAACAAAATTTACAGCAAGAGATGTCCAGAATGCGGAAAAGATAATCTTGAATCGAGCGCTTTTTGCTGGAATTGCAATCATGAATTTCCAGATACAGTTGCTGAGGCCGCGCATGAAGGAGGACATTGGTGGAGTAATTTCTTTGTAACCCTTGTGCTGATTGGTGCCTTGGTGGTATTTATTTTAATTATTCTAGACGCAATTCATAAATAATCGTGGTGGTCGTAGCTTAGTGGCTTAAAGCACCAGGATGTGGCCCTGGAGATCGGGGGTTCGAATCCCCTCGACCACCCCAATTAATAATAATCGAGTGAATATATTTTAGACCTCATTATCTATACGACTATGAGGTTTTTTGATAAGATTGAACAAATATTAATTAATTCATTGTTATGGACAAAACCGAAGATGAGATGGCGAAAAAGATGGGAATCAGCGAAGAAGAGCATCAGGAATGGCACAGAAAACACAAGATGGCTTCAATGAAAAAAGGTTGGTGCTTCGCAATTGTACCAGGGGTGATAATTTTTGTCATTGCCGTGTTTTTGGTGGCGCTCTTGTTAATTAAACTTGTCTGGGCCTGGACAATTCCTGATTTATTCCCGGGAGCAGTGGCTCAAGGGTTGGTCGCTGGTTCAATTTCTTGGTACACGGCCCTTAAACTTGCCATTTTCCTGGCGGTTATGGCGGGAATTGCCGGAGCTCGACGCGAACATCATTACAGCAGGCGTTATTGGAAATAAAGGATTGTTTTCTTGGTTAATTCTAAGTTCATATTAATATTGTAGTTTAGCAGACGAGGGAAGCTATATCTTGGGTTGCTTTGCCTTTGTAATTTGTTATATTAAAGTAGTGTCTCATAATAAAGATATATCATGTCTTCAGTAATTAAGCTTAAAGATATAACTAAAGTTTATAAAACGGGAGAAGAGGATACCATTGCTCTCAAGGGTATTAATTTAAGGATCGAAAAAGGCGAATTTGTGGCGATCATGGGTCCTTCTGGTTCGGGAAAATCAACTCTTATGCATATTATTGGACTTTTGGATAAGCCCACCAAAGGCACTTACATTCTTGAAGGCAAAGATGTGAGTAAAATTAATAGCTCCAAGCAATCAGAATTAAGAAATAAGGAGATTGGTTTTGTTTTTCAGCAGTTTAGTCTTTTGCCCAGAACTACAGTTTTCGAAAATGTTTTATTGCCGACAATTTACGGTGATTCTAAAAACGCGATGGAAAAAGCAAAAAAAGTTATCGCCGAGGTAGGACTTTCTGATCGAATTAGTCATAAAAGCAACCAACTTTCCGGCGGCCAAATTCAAAGAGTAGCAGTAGCGAGAGCCCTTATTATGAATCCATCAATAATTTTGGCTGATGAACCGACCGGTAATCTTGACTCCAAAAATGGCGAGGAAATAATGAGACTCTTTCAGAAGATTAACGAAAAAGGAGCAACGATAGTTCTTATTACTCATGAGGCAACGATTGCCAAATTTGCCAAACGAACCATTGAATTAAAGGACGGACAGATAATATGAAAATATATTTATTATTTAAACAGTCAATTAAAGCAATTTTTGCCAATAAGGGGCGGTCGTTTTTAACCATTTTAGGTATTGTTATTGGCATTGGCTCTGTCATTGCTTTAATGTCGTTAGGCAATGGACTTAATGTTTATATTTCCAAAGAAATTGGCAATCTTGGAACAACGACTTTAATTATTTTGCCAGGAGCTGGTTTTAGTCAGCAGCAGAATACTTCAAGTTCAGGTAATCATTCTGGATTTGGCAATCAAGGAGGAAGCGGCAATATCAGTGAAGGCGCTTCTACGCTGACCAGCGAAGACTATAATTCGCTTTTGGATAAAGAGAAAAATCCCAATATTGATTCGGCAGTAGGTTCAATTAACGGCTCAGGGATTTTTGGTGACCAGCGTTTTAGTGTTACTGGAGCAACAGCCAGTATTTTTAATGTTTCCAATTTATCTATTGCTAAAGGCCGGTTATTTAATGATAATGATGTTTCATCCGGAGACAAAGTGGTTGTTTTGGGTAGTGACTTGTCAAGCAATCTTTTTGCTAATGATAATTCTCTTGATAAGACACTTACTCTTGGACAGGACTCTTATCAGGTTATTGGCGTTTTAGCAAAAACCAATGAGAATCGTTTTAATAATCCAAATCTAATTTCTTATATTCCTTATACCGCTGCTATGGATACCTTTGGAATACAAAAATTTAATAATATTG
>JAPLVI010000048.1 GCA_026397195.1 Candidatus Berkelbacteria bacterium
ATCTTTAGTATAAGCCTGAAAAGTGGAGCCGACGGATAAACTATTTTTAGTCGCCAGCCCAGTGCCCACAAGAGCAACTAATTCCTCAGTATCAGCGTCAAATTTTTCACCGGAAGTAATATCCAATTTGCTGATATTTAAATTCGCCGTCACCGATAAATCATTGGTGCCAGTCACCATAATCGGCATGGTCATATTCTGCGTCGCGCCACTCGGGGCAGGATTATTACTACTATTGTTACTATTATTACTGCCCTCATTCTGTCGATTGCCAAAAGATCCCGGTTCAATGGCAGAAGCTAGATTAGTATTAGTATTCGTGGTCAACCGGCCGCTGACCGTTTTGATAACTTTAATTACATGTTCGAGGCCTTCAATGGTTGTGACATTGTCATCGGTCAAAAGTTCTCCGCCTCCTTCAAAACCCCTAATCCCCGCTGGCGACACGGTAATATAATTGCCTATTGAACTTTTGACGCTGTCAATCTTTGCCTGCACCGTCTTCATCGCCATAAACATAACCAATGACATACTGATTGATACAGCCAAAATTAATATTATTGATCCCGTTCTGATACTGTTTCTAAAAGCGTTTTTTACACCTCGAATAATTGTTCCCATTTCTTGCTCCTTCAAATTTAAACTTATGAAATGAAGCGACCGGCGAGAAAGGGGGAAACGCCGGCCGCCTATTCCAACAATTCAATTATTAATTATTATTGTTTCTGCCTGAATCTGACCATACGCGTCTGAAGGGCCCACAATTGAAATATTATCTCCAACTTTCAGATCTGATTTTTTCAAAATTTCGTCTTGATTTCGAATTGATGTATTGTCGGATATCACAACCGTCAATTCTTTACTATTAATCGAAACTGCCAAATTATCACCATCAATTTTGATTATTTCTCCGGATGTTTCTCGGTTTCTTATACGTCCACCCGTCCATATTCTTTCGCCCTTAATTCCAGAAAATCCTCGTCCATAAAACTGATTCATCGCTGGCACAGATCGGCCTACTTCGTTGCCTCTTTTAGCTGAAATTCTACCAAACGCAAAAGACACTCCGGCAATAAGCACAATAATAACAGCAATCAAAATCATCTCTATCGGCTTAAAATGGTAATTGGGATGATGTTTTTCAACCACAATTTCTTTATTTTTTTCGCTTTTTTCTTCTGCCATATTTATATCTCCCTTTAAATTAATATTTATTTATGATTTATATATATTGTCATGCTGAATTTTTTCAGCATAGATGACTGCAAAAATCATTTAGTTACTAATATGAGCCTAAAAAACAAAACTGAGAGAAAGCTTAGAATTTTAAATTCGAGCTGGAAGTTTTACTATGAACGTACTCCCATCCCTAATTTTACTCTTGACGATGATGTTGCCACCATGAAGTTCAGTGATTCTTTTTGCTATTGAGAGACCAAGACCATATCCATCAATCTCCTCCTTTGATCTTGAGTTATCGGCACGATAGAAACGATTAAAAATATAGGGCAAATCTGAAGCTTTAATTCCAACACCGTGGTCAATAATTTTAATTTGGGCAAATTTATGATCTTTAGAAATTTTAATCGAAACTTTGGATTTTTTGGGGCTATATTTAACAGCATTATCGAGAAGAATTACAAAAAGCTCAACCAAACTTTGCTTGTCTCCTTTGATATAAACTTCTTCAAAATTATTATCAAATTCAATCGATTTTTCAGATGCTATGTTTTCAACTTTTTCATAGGCCTTTGTTACAATCTCGGGCAAAGACAGCTTTTCAAAATCAAGTTTTAAATCTTCTTGATATTTTGCCAATTTCAAAAGTGCACTGGATAAAGATTCTAATTTATTTATTTCTTCTAAATTACTTTTGAGAAGTTTTTTGGTTTCAGAGAGCTTTAATTTCCTATCTCGCAAATTGACCTCAATCTCTGCCCGCATTGCTGTAAGTGGAGTTTTTAATTCATGTGAAGCATCAGCAATAAAACGATTTTGAGCATTAACCATTTCTTCAATCGGACGAAGTGTTCGTTTGGCAAAAAAATAGCTAGCAATAGATGAGAGAGCCAAAATTAATAGATTAAAATAAATTAAATTTAATCTCAAATGATTATTGCTTGCATCTAGCTGCTCTAGCCGGATTTTTTCTAAATCTTGAATTGGGAAGGGTGGCCTATTTTCGGTCGGAAGCTCGCGCAGGACTCTCGTTTGCCGTCCCAATCCTCGATTAAGTTCGCTAGAAGAAATATTGTAGATTACAAAACTGAAAACAAGACTGATAATCATTACAATCAAAACATAAAATAAAGTTAATTTTAAATAAGCGGATTTAAATGTCATATTCTTTGGCAATTTTATACCCAAAACCCCTAACAGTACATATTAAAGTGGGCTTTCGGGGAAAGGGCCTGTCTATTTTATTACGAAGATAGCCGATATACACTTCTACCGTGTTGGGAAGAATATCAGCATCAAAATCCCAAACGTGGGAAATAATATTATCCTTTGTTAAAATTTTATTTGCATTTCGCATTAAATATTCCAAAAGTGCGAATTCTTTGCTAGATAAGCTAATGTTTTTCTTTCCCCTTTTGACCATAAAGTTGGCTCTATCTAAAATAAGATCATCAACCTTTAGAACGTTGTCCTTTGTCTTATGCGGACGCCTCAAAAGTGCCTGTACTCGTGCCAGTAACTCTTCAAAAGCAAATGGTTTGACTAAATAATCATCAGCGCCTGCGTTTAATCCGAGAACCTTGTCGGAAATTTTGTCTTTGACAGTCAAAAATATAATCGGTGTGTTGATTTTCTTTTTTCTTAAAACCTCACAGATTTTGATGCCGTCAACTTCGGGCAGCATCCGGTCCAGAATAATTAG
>JAPLVI010000097.1 GCA_026397195.1 Candidatus Berkelbacteria bacterium
GTATAACAAATTAGCAAAAATCCTGTCAAGGGGCACAAAAGCAAAAAGAAGCTTGAGAGCACGTTAGCCCCTTGATCCACACCTTATCATTCTGAAGAAACAGCAAAATCTCCATAATATCTGGATCAATATTGACGAAATAAATAAAACTGATATTATTCAATTACTGATAGTTCGTGTAACGGTCGTTGATGGTCCAGGGTCTTGGCGTCGTTACTGACGTTAGACTACCACGCGGGAGGAGCTCGGTATGGAGTTGACCTGGGGATTAGTCGTAAACGTCATCCTGGGGCTGGGGGCGGTCGTCATTGCCATCTGGGGTCTTAAGCGCCCCATCTGGATTCATAATGACAAAGGGTTGGCGACGACGTGTGTGCAGGCTGATTGCCAGTTCTACCTTCTGGTACTGGGAGTTTTCGAGGGACTCGTCTACTTCGTTTGGGGAGCGATCAAGCGAGGATTCGGTCCTCCCCCTGAACATCTCCTCTTTCTCTTGGTGGCAGCAGTTGCCGTCTGCGCGGTCACGTACTTCGGGTCACGGATCCAGAACAAGCGTTCAGCTTACGTCCGTTGACAGCCCGGGGCTGTCAGAAGGGAGACGACGAATGCTGCTTGGCACAGTGAAGTGTCTTGACAATGGTCGTGGAGAGTCGGAGATCGAGGGTGTCGACGGAAGGATCTACACCTGCGAGCTGCTTGACCCCGAAGAGTTCCATGAAAGAGACCGGGTCACCATCGGTCAGCCGCTCGACCAGGGAATCGCAATGAACGTTGAGTGCTGCGCTGCGGCGCCCACCGCGCTTGCGACTTCGACGAGGACGACCCCCAGTGACTCGTTGTAGCCATACCCAATCGGACGGGTTGAGAAGTTTAGCACTCATCGTGCTCCTCCTTCTCTGCCACACCCGCCCGGTTTTTTTAATCACAAAAATTATTGTTCGAGCGAGCCACGTACAATTTCGCAAAAATGTTACGTGGCAACTCGAGAACTAAAAGCCAACTCAAGTCGAACAATCACTTCTCGACTCGTTCGTTTCACTCACTCTTTCGAAGAATATAACTAGTCCTAATTTTTTACTTTTTTAAGAATAGCCCCGAATTCGCCCATAAGCTCGAAATCGGGATTAGCCGAATAATAGGTCCTCGTTTTAGTGCGATTGATATTTAAGAAACTAATACGCACCAAACGCTCCAATTCATATTGAATTGAGCCCAATGATTCTTTGAGTCGAACGCAGAGTTCAGTTTGATAATATTCTTTGCGAGGATTCTCGACAAAAAATTTGATGATTTTTGCCTGAGTTTTTGAGGCAAAAATATCCGCAAGTTTAATCTTGGTTGCCATAACCCCTCCTTGTTATACATTATATGCTAATCCGATGCGAATCAACGATGCCAATCCATGCGAATTATTAGCATTTATTCGCATATAAATATGCATCGGATTCGCATTCTATGCTCTTATTATACCACATAATTTTTTTGTCAAGAAGAGGACGGATGTGAAAATTTAAGGATTTTAATCAAAAAATACAGAGAAATAATAAAGACCAAGAGGAGAAAGATTTGATTGGCGTAAAAAATATCAGTTCTGCCCTGAAAATCTTCAAAGGTATCAATAATAAAGCGAAAAAGTGCATACCAGGTTAGAGCAAAAAAGGCACTGAATCCTTTGAAACGCAAAAAACTTTTTCTAAAAACAATTAAAATAATAAACAAAACAAAAAGTATAATTACTTCATAAGCGGAAATCGGATGGCGGGTAATGCGGTCAACTGTTATTCCCCACGGTAGACTGGTAATCTTGCCTAGATGGTCATTAACTAAGGTGCAGCCGACCCTAGCAATGGCCATGGCAAGCGCCAATGGCGGTGCAAACAAATCGGCGTATTTGAGCACATCCAGCTTATTCTTTTTGACATAAATAATATCGACAAAAATAGCTAAGGCCAGTCCGCCATAAAGAGCTAGCCCGCCGTCCCAGATACGGATAATTTCAATTGGATTTTGAAACTGGCTTGGTTCAAGGAAGACATACAAAAGCCGCGCGCCAATAAAGCCGAAAATAATAGAGATAAGGCTTAAATTTAAGACATGGTCAAAATTTATGCCCTCTTTTTTAGATAAATACCAAATCAAAATCAATCCGACGATTATGCCGATAGAAACCAAAAGTCCCCAAGTAAAGACGGTCAGATATCCTAATTGAATAGTGACGGTTGGATGTAAGATAATAGCAAACATATTTAACCTAATTTAATCACGACCTATCTTTTTGGTCAATAATTTTAAAACTACTTCATACTTTAATACTGTACAGTATTAAAGTGAGGGATTGTTTTGATGTTTGAAGTTGTAAATAAAAAAAGCGGGCCGACGCAAGTGTAACTTAGTCGGCCTTTTGGCCTACTCCTCCTTGCTTCGTTTGTGGGAACTGGGCTGCACCCTCAAAATCCCTTACTCTTTTCCGATCTAGGTCCGGTCATGGAGCGACTCGAGGAAGTCGTCGAAGCCGGACGGCGGGACGAAGCGCTGAACGATCTGCTCGTCAGTGAGGCCGGTGTGGAAGGGAGCGGCGATGGGATCGTCAGCCACCTTGCTCATCCGGGCCAGGCATCTGGCGGCGAAGTGTGGGTCCTTCGTCTTGGCCCCGAGAGCAAGCCAGAGAATCCACTGGACGTGGAGTTCGAGGAATTCGTGGGTTGGGGGGAGCTTGAAGATTGCTCCTCGGCCAAGGTCGGACTGCTGCCAGCACAGCGGTAGCTCGAAAACCTGCCGGAGCAGATCTTCATACCAACCGAGGGCGATCCTGGTGGCGGCGTTGGTTGGCTGGCCATAACTGAAGAGTTCGGTGGAGAGTCCAATGTAATAGTAGTCATTTCGAAGCTCTACCCACCCTGGCTGCCGGTAGCCACAGTCGATTGTCCCTTGGACTCCGCCCTCACAAGCGAAACAGACATGGAAGCCGAACCGTTCAATGAGAGCAGCGTTGAAGGTCTCCCTTACCACCCGCTCGCACGGGACGCGAACTGGCCTGGGAGATCTTAGGACGACATAGTACGGATCGCTGTCGATCCACACCAAGGTCAGCGGCTGGCCGACTGACTCTCCCTCTTGCTTCGCCTCTTCGTATCTGTCCCAATGTTTCTGGCAGTTCGAACATTGGGCAGAGCGATCACCCCTGTTGATCAGGAGAGAGTCGGCACTGTTACAGTTCGGGCATTGGCCTAGCAGAATCACCGCACTCACTCCTTTCAAAGGACTATAAGGAGTGTAGCAGAAAGCTACTTCGAGTTCAACCCTCATTATTAAATAAAATGACATTTATTGCGATCGCAAGATTTGTCATATTTTTTGTAGGTTAGAGGACGAAAAAAATCTATTTTACCAACTTATTACCCTGTCCTGTCCACTCCTCCACCCCGCCGAAGAGAACACGGCAATTTTTATATTTAGCTGTATCTAAAATCATCACTGTTTGTGACGCTTCTTCGCAAGAAAAGTTCTGGCAGTATAAAACAACCTCTTTTTCTTTAGGAATTTCATTAATTCGGCTAATTAATTCTTTCTCAGGCATTGAAACAGCCATTTGAATGTGTCCGTTGTCGTATTGTTCTTTAGTTCTTAAGTCGTAAACATAGACCTCATTCCCCCATTTTATTTTTGAATGAAGTTCATCCGACTGGATAACCGACTGCTCCAGCCCGCCTAAATTTATTTTTAAAGGAGCAACTTTACGTTTTTCAAGATATGAACCCACATAAAAACCGATCAGAAAAACGAGTAGCAAAGAGGCAATAAGGCTTGAAGTGAATATAATTTTTCTGATTGCCTTGGGGTTTCTTCTGATCTGGTTGAATTTTTCTTTAATCATACCCAACCACGGAGTTTAGCTGCTTCGGCGACGCGGCTAATGGCAACGACATAAGCGGCGTCGCGCAGTTTAATATTTAATCGTTTAGTTTCATCCCAGGTGGAGTCAAAGGCATCATCCAAGAGCTGCCTTAGCCTTTCCGCTAGTTCTTCTTCTTTTATTTTGAGCCCGGATTTGTTTTCCACCCATTCAAAATAAGAAACAATTACCCCACCGGCATTGGCCAGAATATCAGGTACAACCATAATTTTATTCTTTTCCAAAATCTCGTCCGCCTCGCAAGTTGTCGGTCCATTGGCGAGTTCAATTATAATCTTGGCCTGAATACTATGCGCATTGGTTTCGGTAATTACGTTTTCTAGGGCTGCTGGCACCAAAACATCGCACTTAATCTTTAACAGCTCATCATTAGTTATAGTTT
>JAPLVI010000088.1 GCA_026397195.1 Candidatus Berkelbacteria bacterium
TGGGGTGTGGCACTCAAACGATGCCACTACTTCTACTATTGCCGACAGCACTGCAAACGGCAACAACGGCACAAAAAAAGCGGCCAATGAACCGATAGAAGCAGATGGAAAAATCGGCAAGGCACAGAGTTATGATGAGACGAATGACTATGTGAATGTCGGGACAGCAGTATCTGGGCTTTCAGATTATACTCTTACAGCGTGGATTAAAACAAGTAAAACAGAAGATAGCACAATTATTGGGAACTACGACGCTTCTTATAATTATTGGATGATAATTGATAACGGTGGAGATATTCAGCTATATTCTGGAACTTGGTTGTCAGGAGATAACTTCAAGAGCATAACTGATAATAATTGGCATTTTATAGTTGGTTCAAGAAGTGGAACTACGGGTTATCTTTATATTGATGGGCAATTAGATAAAACGGGTAATGTAGGAAGCGCCATCACATCTTCTTTAAACACTTACCTTGGACGCAACCCCGGAGGTACGAATCCTTTTGGCGGCATAATCGACGAAATGCGTATCTCTTCTTCCGCCCGTTCGGCTCCTTGGATTGCGGCGGAGTATAAGAATCAGACAGATATTTTTAATACCATAGATTCAGAAAAAACACCCATAGAAACCACAGGCACTTATTCTTCGATCGCCAAAGACATGGCTTTTAATACTAATTTAACTTTATTCAATACCTCTCAAACATTAAACGGCGGCACAGCTTCTTATTCCATCAGAACCGGACCAGTAAGCGTTCCTGACGGCACCTGGACCGGTTGGGTAGCGGTCACTCCCGGAGCTGATCCTTCAGATACGCTTGATAACAACCGATACGCCCAAGTCAAAGTAGATCTTACTGGCACAGGCAGCGCTACCCCGGATATTAATTCATTTACCTTATCATATTTTTCTGTTCCGGGCACATCAGTAATTAGTACTCCGGCAGACGGATCTTCTTTTGGTGCCGGAGATGTGGCGATTGCCGGAACTGCTACATCAAACAGCGGCGCTTCAATGGTTCGCGTTGAGGTCTCGACCGACGGCGGCACAACCTGGAATAATGCCACCGGAACAGATAATTGGACATATACTTTTGTCTCTCCTCCCAGCGGGATCTATAATATAAAATCACGTGTTTATAATAGTGATAATGTTTATGAAACTGCCGGCGCAGGCATAAATATTACCGTCGATGCTGACCAACCCACCTCAGCGATTAACTATCCGGTAAATGGGTCGGGGTATTATTCTCCTAATCTTTTGGTCGCTGGCACATCAAGTGACACCGGCGGCGGTAATGTCTCTAAAGTTGAAATTAAGGTCACTAAAGGCGGAACAACTATTAAAGATTGGACTCAAGCCACCAATACTGGCACAAATTTCTCCACTTGGTCATATTCGCAAAACTCAATTTTAGAAGATGACCAGACATATTTAATTGAATCCCGAGCGACGGATAATTTCGGTAATGTGCAGACAACTCTTGGCTCATCGACAATTACGGTTGATTTAACTTATCCCTCATCATCTGTCACTTCCCCCAAAGACGGAGATAAATTTAAAGTCGAAGATAGGAAGATAGACGGCACAGCAACGACTAATAATGGCCAGGCACTCTCGAAGATAGAAGTAAGAATTATGAAGTTAGGGGATATTGCGCAAAAAACCACAGCCGAGACGACCGGCAAAATTGTAGTTCAAGACTGGACAGCCGGCAGCGGTCTCGAGTCGTGGTCATACATAATACCTAATTCATTATTCATAATTCACGGAGGAGGCTACTATCAAATCCAATCGCGGGCCACAAATATAGTCAGTTTTGTTGAGTCCCCCTCTCCCGGTATCACTATCCTGGTTGACGACAAACCGCCGACCGTCCCCTCAAACCCTATTCTTCAAGATATAACTAATTATTCCGAAGGAATAAATGCTTTGTTCCTGCAATTTGATGTTTCAAAAGATAATGAAACTTTGGTGAAAGAATATGAGATTTCAGTTAATGGTAAAATCTCAAAGCTTCAAGTTCAAGGCGTAAACGAAAAACAATCATCGGCTGAGCCCATCTCTATTGTTCTTACTTTAGACCAAGGGGTGAAGGAAGGAGCTAATTCTGTTTCTATTAAAGCCAAAGATGAAGTGGACAACACCAGTGATTCTTCTAAAACGGCTTCAGTTGAAATCAAAAAGCAAAGCGGCAACATCACTGATATTGAAATTAAAAACATTACTTTAGTCAAAAAACAGGGGGACGACGAGAAAACGTCAGCCCTGGTACAATATAAAACATCTATTCCTGCTTCGACAATTGTTTATTGGGATGAAACCAATCCCGAAGGAAGTGGAGCCAAGGCTTACTCCGAACCATCTCTCAATTACAACCACACCGCCATTGTCGATAATCTGACACCGGACACAAATTTCAAGGTTAAAATTGAAGGAATTGATGAGTACGGTAATCAGATTGAGAGTGCAGTCCAGTCATTTAAATCAACTCCTAAGCCAGAAGAAGAGTCAATTTTGCGTATTATCATTAAGGCCCTTGAAGATCTCTTTTCTTGG
Source organism: Candidatus Berkelbacteria bacterium (assembly GCA_026397195.1). GTDB lineage: Bacteria > Patescibacteriota > UBA1384 > JAHJRZ01 > JAHJRZ01 > JAHJRZ01. The sequence goes on from JAPLVI010000088.1 coordinate 2,561, forward strand.
GCGAAAAAGGTTATGGCCGCACCGTTCAGCGAAAAGAAAAATTTAGCCGAGGAAACAAAAAACTATCTCTCCCTTAAGACAATTGATACTTCAGAAAAGTTATCAGCTGACAAAACGCAGACAGGAACGACCAAAACTTCGCTAGTTGCTTTGAGCTTCCGCAAGGGTTCAGTCCTTGTTAAAGAGAATATGTCCCTGACCGGAAATGGCCTAAAGAATATCTTTAATACAAATCTGCAGTCGCAGGTCTTGAAGACAAATATCTTGGATTCAAACTTTGGTATTGCTCTTGATAAATCTCCTGAACCCGGCAAAAAGGTAATCTACAAATTAGATAAAATTGATCAATCGGCCAAAGTGTTAGTTCCCGGCGCCGAAAACCAGCTGGTTCCTGAAATTAAAGACATCGAGACCAAGGAGATTATTACCACCAAGGAGAAGGCAGAATATCTTGTTATCTTCAAGACAGACATTCCTGCCAAAGCAGAAATTTTAGCTGGAGAGAGAAAAATAACCGAAGAAAATAATAACCTTTCTCACTCTTTTTATCTCGACAGCCTCAACCCAGGAGATACAATAAAATACAAACTGACTGTATTGGGCCCCTATGGAACTACCAAAGAATCTGACGAGCAGTCATTTACAGTCCCAAAGCCCGAACAACAAAAAACCATCTGGCAGATTATTATTGATGCCTTAATTAGCTCTTTTGATTGGTTGAAAAATATATTAAAATGAACTACCATGGACTACGTCCATGGTATCCTCGGTCTGACGCCTCGGCCAGTTCGACACCTCCTCCGCTCGCCTCGACTCGCTTCGGGCTGGCTCGTATCCCCGCCAGACGCGAGAGATATTTATTTATCAAGTTTTTTGCATATCTTGTTTTAGTTTCAGGTTTTCTCTGCCTGTTGGCAGCTTTAATTAGCAGTATTTTAGTTTGGTTCTATTTTAAAGACGCCCAAATCGGCAAAAAACTAATCCTTGAGTTGGTAATTTTGATTTCAGGGGTTATGGGTCTATTCATAAGCCTAGGGCTTTATCAGTATTTGATTTCTTTCATTGGGGTTGATCAGGAAATCAAGAAGATTAAAGAGGAGGTTGAGGATTTAGAGGAAAAAGTAGAAAAATGAAAAAAGTAGTTATTAGTGTTGATAATGTCAAAAAAAGATATAAACTAGGAAAAATCTTCGTTGATGTGCTTCGCGGAGTTGACTTTGAAATACATTCAACCGAGTTTGTTATTCTTTTTGGTCCTTCGGGAGCAGGCAAGACAACACTCGTTGATTTAATCGCTGGGTTGGATTTGCCTGATTCTGGAAAGATTAAAGTAAGAAATTTGACTATTAATGAATTGCCGGAGAAAGAGCTGGCAATGTATCGGCGAAGAAAAATCGGTTTAGTCTTTCAGGAGTTTAACCTTGTTGAAAATATGACAGCGGTAGAAAACGTCGCCCTGCCGCTTATTTTCGATAATTTTGCAAAGAGTGTCCGAGAAAAAAGAGCAGTTGATCTTCTCTCTGAATTAGGGCTTGCCCATCGCCTTAATCACCGACCATCTGAGCTTTCCGGCGGCGAACAACAGAGAGTATCGATTGCCCGGGCGCTAGTTAATAACCCCTGGATTCTTTTGATTGACGAGCCGACCGGCGATTTGGATTCCCAAAATGCCCATGAAATCATGGAATTGATCAGTTCTTTAAATAAGAAGGGCAAACGAACAATTTTGCTCGTGACCCACAACCCCGATTATCTACATTATGCTAATCGTGTTTTACAAATTGTTGACGGAAGAATAGTCGGCGAGAAAGTAATAGGATAAAAATGAGAATAATTGATTCTTATCGTATCGCCAAAGCAAATCTATTTCGTTCAAGGGCCCGTTCGTTTTTGACGATTTTTGGGGTAGTGGTGGGAGTATCGGCAATTGTGCTTCTTGTTTCGTTGGGAATTGGTTTGCAAAGATTGACCGTAGAAAAAATCGCCAGCAGTGATCTTTTAACGACTATAAATGTTAGTGCCAAAAAAGATTCAGGCCGGATATTAAATGATGCGGCAGTTTCTAAATTTAAAGAAATTAAAAATGTAACGGCGGTGGCACCTTCAGTCAAAAGTGTGGCAACTGCAACTTATAATCAAGTAACAACTTCAACTTTGGTTTATGGTATAGAATCTAATTATTTTGGTATAGAAGGCATAAATATTGATGTTGGAAATAATCAATTCAACGGAGAAAAGGAAGTTGTAATTTCCCGTGCCCTTGCTAAAACTTTGGGCGTTGAAGACCCGAGTAGTATGGTAAATCAAAAAATCGAACTAAAATTTATAATTATTGATGAGGATAAACCAGAGGAGGCAAAAGAAATTAATGAGACTTTTAATATTATTGCCATTGATAAGGGTGAGACTGTGGGGGTAGCTTATGCGCCTTTATCCTTTTTGAAAAAAAATTTAAACGAAGAGAAATTTGATGCAGTAAAGGTCAAAGTTAATAACAGAAAAAATGTTGTTGAGGTAAAGAAAAAAATCGAAGAATTAAATTATAATGTTTCCACTATGTCTGATTTGATTTCTCAAATCGAAACTGTCTTTTTAGTTTTAGAAATAATCTTGGGAATTATTGGTGGTATTGGTCTTTTTGTTGCCTCTATCGGTATTATTAATACAATGACGATCGCACTCTTGGAGCGGACTCACGAAATCGGCATTATGAAAGCGGTTGGTGCTTCAAATAATGATATTAGAAAAATTTTTCTTAGTGAAGCGGTTCTAATATCTTTTTTGGGAGGATTACTTGGATTAATTTCCGCTATATTAATAGGAATACTTT
>JAPLVI010000049.1 GCA_026397195.1 Candidatus Berkelbacteria bacterium
TGTCCTAAAACAAGATGAAAAATCCCAATTATAAAATTTTATTCGTTGGCGGGGGGACTGGCGGACACGTCACACCTTTAATTGCCGTTATTGAGGAGCTCTTGACCTCCGGTGTTCCTTCAAGCTCAATTTTTTTAGTGACAGACAGGGAATCGGCAAGAATGGATTATCATTGCTGGCAAGTCAGCCCGGAGCGAGCCGCATCGAGCGGAGGCAATGACAAACTCTCCGAGGCGTCAGGCCGAGGATGCCGCGGGCGTAAGCCCAAGGCAGTTTATGTCTTAGGCCATCAAATCGAAGTTCACATAATTACTGGTGGTAAGTTCAATCGTTTTTTTACTTTTGAGAATCTCTTAACTCCTTTTAAAGTAATTGCTGGTTTTTTTCAGTCGTTGGGCCTTCTTAGGAAAATTAGACCAGATGTGATTTTAGCTAAAGGGGCTTATCTTTCAGCGCCGTTGGTCTATGCCGCATCTCTTCTTCATCTTCCCATCTATCTCCATGAATCAGATTCAGTCATGGGTACGACGAATATGCGCCTCGCCAAATATGCTCAAAAAATCTTCGTTTCATTCCCTTTAGAATATTATGATGATGAACTCAAAGATAAACTTATTGAGTCCGGCTTACCAATTCGAAGAAGATTTTTTAATGAAGAACCGTTTGAGGTTAACACTCAATATAAAAAAATCTTGATTTGGGGAGGAAGCCAAGGTGCAGATAGGCTTAATCGTTTAATTATCGAGAGACTCCCAGATTATTTGAAGAATTATGAACTTTATCATATTTGTGGCGAAAAAAATCTGGGATATTGTGAGCGAGCCAAAAGCAATTTTACCTCTGAGTTACAATCTAGATACCATTTGTATGGTTTTTTGGGCCGCGAAATAGAAAAAGTTGTTGCAGTTGCAGATCTGGTAATTTCTCGCTCTGGGGCGACAAGCCTCTTTGAGCTTGCCGCAATAGGTAAAGCGGTCATTGCCATTCCATATCCAATCTCAGCCTCTAATCATCAATATAAAAACGCCGAATACTTTGAAAAAAAAGGCGCAGTAGTCCTTTTAGAGGAAAAGGATCTCGATGACAAAGAATTAATGAATGAGATTTTTTCTTTGATGGAGAATAATATCGAGAGAAACGATTTAAGAAAAAATATATTGAATTTAGCGCCTAAAGACGCAGCTAGAGTGGTGGCTAATAATTTGTTATGAAACTTTATTTTATAGGCATCGGTGGAATCTCAATGAGTGGGTTGGCTAAATTTCTGCACGAGCAGGGGACAGAGGTTTGTGGTTCGGATTTAGTTAAAAACGAAATAACAGATTCTTTGCGTGAAAAGGGGATTAAGGTTTTGGTGCCCCAAAAAAAAGAAAATATTGATGCTTCTTATGACGAAGTGATTTATACCTCTGCTATCACCCCTGGTTCACCAGGGGACGCCGAACTTCAAGAAGCGAAAAGGCTTGGAATCAAAATAATTAAACGTGCTGCAAAAATAGGGGAGTTAACCAAAAAATATAAAACAATTGCTATATCCGGAACGCATGGCAAAAGCACCACTACCGCCATGGTTCTGCAGATTTTGCTTGAAGCCGGCAAAGATCCTTCCGCACTTCTCGGCTCTAATTTTGATTTAATTAAGAGTAATTATCGTGTGGGAAAAAGTGATTTATTGGTTATTGAATCGGATGAATTTGACCGTTCGTTTCATAATTTCTATGTCAATTTCGGCGCTATCTTAAATGTAGAGGCTGACCATCTTGATTATTTTAAAGAAGGCTTGGAAGAAATAAAAATTGCTTTTGAAAAATATATTCAGGAAAATTTTAAAGAAAAAGCCTTTTTAGTTTACAACGCCGATGACAAAAACCTACATGAGATAATAGCTAAAATTCATCGGCCTGATTTAGAAAAAAAGACTTTTGGGGGAAAGGGTGATTATAAATTATTCGAAATCAAACTTAAACTTAGTGTCCCGGGAATTCACAATCAAAAAAACGCCTTAGTAGCCTTGGCCATCGCCGAAAAAATCGGCATTGAAAGAAAAATGGTAATTAAAGCACTTTCAAAATTTAAAGGCGCGGCACGCCGTTTTGATTTTAAAGGAAAACGTAATGGCGTCAAAGTATATGACGATTATGCCCACCATCCAACCGAGGTCAAAGCAACGCTTCAGGCAGCTCGCGACAAATTCAAAAAGAATCGCCTGATTGCCGTTTTTCAACCGCACCAATATTCGCGTACCTATTTTTTTGCTAAAGATTTTGCCACATCATTTTTAAAGGCGAACATTGTTATTATCCCGCCGATTTACGAAGTTGCTGGCCGGGACGAAGAAAAGAAAATCGACAATTTTGAGCTAGCGAAAATGATTAAAGTAAATCAAAAAGAAGTATTTGCCACTAAAAGTTTTGAGGATACAGTTTGGAAATTAAATCAAATTTCAAAAGCTAACGATATAATTATCGTCATGGGCGCCGGGCCAATTTATCAAGTGGCTGATGAATTTTTAGCCAAAAAAACATGATTGACCCCATTAAAAAACCAGAAGAAAGACGTATTGTCGAATTTAAAACCAAACAAGAGACCAAAAGAGAGAAAATAGACAAGCATGTTTACATTGAGGAAACAAAAAGTTCTCGGGGGAAAGGATTTTCTTGGGCGCATTTTTTGCTTATTACCTGTGCTTCTATAATTGTATCGGGACTATTTTGGGGTGGTCTTTTTGTTTATGGAATAACGAAGGCTAAAAATCAAACCATAACCGAGAATTATTCTGGTGGTGCACCGGCCTTTAATCCAGAACCTAGTCTCCCAGAAATTGGAGAAAATGAAGCTAATTATGATTTAGTAAATATCCTGCTTTTAGGTAACGGTGGAGCCAATCATCCAGGTGGTGCACTTTGTGATGTTATTCAGGTTTTATCATTCAATGTTAAGACCAAAAAAACATTTATGGTTTCAATCCCGCGTGATTTATTCGTAGATATTAATGGCAATAAGCACAAAATAAATGAAATGTATTTTCGGGGAGAAGCCAAAGGCAAGGGAATGGGAGGGGATTTATCGAAAAAAATTACCGGAGATATTTTGGGTATTCCCATTCATTATTATTTTAAAATTGATTTTGAAGGATTTAAAAAAATCGTAGATACTCTAGAGGGAATTGATGTTTATGTTGACCAAGGAATTTCCGATCCAGTTTGGGGATATTATATCAATCCAGGTATGCATCATTTTAATGGAAATCAAGCACTCGATTATGTCCGTAGTCGTGAATCAACAAGCGATTTTGATCGCTCTGCCCGTCAACAGAAAACCCTTGTTTCAATGCGGGATAAGGCAATGTCCTTAAATATTTTGTCCGACCCGACTAAAATTTCAAGTATTATTGAAACAATGTCAAAAAACATGAGAACTGACATTACTCTCGAAGAGATGATAAAAATATTTTTTGTTGCCAAAGATATTCCGTTTGAAAATATGTCAAGCTATGTTTTTGATACCGGTCCAGATAATTTTTTATATTCGACTATTACGCGAGGTGGAGCCTATGTCATTCTGCCAAAAGCTGATAATTATGATCAAATACATGAATTTATCAAACAAAAACTGCCATGATGTTGGATACTTTAAAAGAAAAAACGGGGCTTAAGGTTCAAGAGAATGTTCCCTTGAAAAATTTAACCACAATTCATATTGGAGGCAATGCGCGTTACTTTATTGAAGCTCGCGATGTGCATGAACTTCTTGCGGTGGCAAAAACAGTTGTCGAGCTTGGGGTAAAATTTTTTATTCTCGGTGGTGGCAGTAATCTCATTATTTCTGACTCTGGCTTTGAGGGAGTAGTTATAAAAAATGAATCAGGTGATATGTCAATTGAAAGTAATGAAGTGATGGTTGATTCAGGAATTAAACTCCCGGTTTTAATTAGAAAGTTAGCCGAACTTGACATGGGAGGATTAGAATTTTTATGCGGTATCCCCGGTACTTTGGGCGGAGCAGTAGTTAATAATGCTGGTGCCTTTGGTGATTCAATCTCAAATCATATCAAATCAGTCACAATTTTAGATCATAAAGGTGAAGTAAGGATTGTTTTAAAAAATGATTTACAGTTTGGCTATCGTTCAAGTATTTTTAAACAAATTTCGGAGCACGAAAAAAGAGGTATAATCTTGCGTGTCCGTTTAATTTTAAGGAAAGGAGCAAGAGAAGAAATTGCCCGAAAAATAAATAATTATTTACGTTTAAGAGCAGATCAGCCCAAGGGGCTAAGTTGTGGTTCCTACTTTAAAAATCCAAAAATTGAATTAATTGAAAAAGAATGGGAACAAGTTGTTAAAGATGGACGAATTCCCGCAGGCTATCTTTTAGAACAAATAAACGCCAAGGGAAGAAGAGATGGCGCTGTTTTTGTCTCGCCCAAACATGCAAATTGGATTATAAACAAAGGCAAGGGCAAAGCAGAAGAAGTGAAAAGGCTCGCTGAATCTTTAAAGGCTGAAGTTGATAGACGTTTTGGCATACAACTAGAAGAAGAAGTAGAATATATAGGATTTGATTAGTATGGTAGAAAGAATTCCTAAAATTATTGTTCCAGCGGAGGAGAAAAAACCCGGTTTTCGATTTTCCTTAAAAACATTTTACTTAATATTAATCATTGTGGCGATAATTCTGATTGCTTATGGTCTTTTTTTCAGTTCATTCTTCAAGGTAAAAAATATTGATTTAAAAGGCGCAAATTTGGTTGACGGAGAGAAAGTCAAAAAAGTAGTTATGTTTGCAATAAACGAAGAGTCAAATATTTTTCTCTACAATAGCAAATATATTACCGATAAAATTAAAGAGAATTTTCCTTTGATCTCTGAAGTACAGATTCAAAAAGGCATACCTGACACCATTAGGGTTTTAATTATCGAACGTAAACCAGTTATTGTTTGGCAAACCGCCGATAAAAAATATTTAGTAGACAAGGACGGTTATGCTTATCTTGAGGCTGATGCCAATAACTCTAAGGATTTACCCATTGTGATTGATAGCCAAAATATTCCGGTTAAACTCTCAACAAGAATTGCTAGCCGTAATTTTCTCGATTTTGTTCGTGAAATGATTGATAAATTTACTCCACGGACAAAGCTTAAAATTAAGGAATTAAGAATTAATGAAACAACCTTTGATTTAAAGGTTTTAACAACTGATGGTTATGCTGTCTATTTTGATACCACTCGTAGCGCAGAAACCGAACTTGATGATTTACGTCGAGTGCTTGCCCATCTTAATGGATCTAAGCCCAAAGAATATATTGACCTTCGAGTTGAGGGCTGGGCGTATTACAAATAACCTAAGAACCAATAAACCGAAGAACTAAAGAACAAAATAGCTTGATGTTTGTCTTCTGTTTTTAGGTTCATAGGTTCTTAAGTCGTCAAGTCGTTCTACTGCCAATTATTAGTCCAAAGACGCGCCTGAAATGATTTTTGAGAGAGAGTTAGGCCATAGGTTAAAGGTGAAAAGAAGAAAAATGAAGCAATTGAGATGGCAATAATGACGATAAAAATAATTATTTTTTTGCGGCGGTTTTGCGTTAAATCAATGACAAAACACAGAGCAAGGATGGCAAAGATGAGCGCTGCTAAATAGTGATACAAAAACATTGGTCGGGTGATAAAAACAAAAGGTAAATAATTTAAAACAAAACCGACTAGAATAAACATTATTGTTTTAAATTTTCGGCGCATTTCCTTAGAAAAGAATAAGCAATTGAGGATTAAAATGACGACTCCCAAAAATGAGCCCCAGAAGATAATTGGATTACCAAAGAGATATATTTTTGCCTCATTTGTTCCGAGCTGGTCGTTCCAATAATAAATTGGCTTGGCCATCATCGGCCAGGTATACCACTTGCTGGCATAGGGGTGTTGATCGGTAATGCGTCCGTTGGAACGGAACATTTCAACGTTTAACTCTATAAATTTAAGAAAAATATTTTCGGGATAAATGGTTTTATCATTTTCATAGCTATTACCAATAAGTGTTTTTTGAAACTCCCGGCTATGAAAGGCGTCACCTTCACCTGATTTATTGAGAATGGCAAAGTGAAGCGAAAAAACAGCAAAATAAATGGTAACGGGAAGAAAGATAATAATTAAAATTCTTGGCCAAAAATTATGGATAAGGCATAAATCAATTCGATGTTTAATAAAATCAACAATTTCGATGATGACCACCAACGCCAAAAAGGCAGCCCCAGTCCATTTGATACTCAAAGAAAAAGTTAAGCTCAAAAATGCAAGGGCATAAATCCAAATTGAATTTTTTCGCCGGGCAATTAAATAGAGAAGTAACCCTAAAAATCCAAATAAGAGAAGCATTGAATCTAGAAGAATAAATAATGATTGTCCAAGAATCGCATTTTCAAAAATAACAAATAGAGCAGAAGCTATAGAAGCGATAGTCGAAAATTTTAAATTCTTTGCCAAAAAATAAATAACCAGCGGCAAGAGCGAGCCCGCAATCACTGGCAAAAGGCGAAGCCAAATATAAGAATTATCGGGATACTTTTCGCCTATCTCTTTGAAATCAAAACCCGGTTTAAAGCCACTTAATTTCGCTACCCCAGAAATCATCAACTTTCCTAGTGGGGGATGAATATCAAAAAAATATTTATGAGTTAAATATCCAGAGATAAATTTACCAAAATGGACCTCATCAAAAACAGTTTCATTAGGATGGCCAAAAAAAGCAAAGTGGGTGGCAATGCTTAAAGCTAAAATTATAACAACAATAAAGATACTCCAAAATTTTTTCTTCTTTTCCATCTTTATATTCACTGGCTTAACACCCCAGCCTTTAGGCTGGGGATACAAGCCAGCCCGAAGTGAGCAAAGCGAACGGAGGGAATTCGAACCCCTCCGAGGCGTCAGGCCGAGGATACCACGGCCTTTAGGCCGTGGTAGTTCATAAATACTAATTCCTAATACAATATTGTACAATAAAACAGGAGATAAAAGCGAGAAAATATGAAAAAATGGGTTGTTGTTAAAAGAAAATCAGCTGATATTATTGAGCAGCTTCTTTTGAATCGGGGAATTGACCCTAAAAATAAAGAGAAATTTTTTAATCCTTCATTTGAAGACGATCTTC
>JAPLVI010000035.1 GCA_026397195.1 Candidatus Berkelbacteria bacterium
GAATATCTCTTCCAAGTTATTTCTTCGAGATTAAAATGATATCGATTCGAGAGTGCAGCAAACCAGGCTAAAGAGATAACAAAATTCTCTATCATTGCTTTTTTGTCTCTAATCTCGTGTTTTTTAATACCAACAAGCGCAAATTTCTGACCATAATAAAGTAAATCTTCAACTGTATAAAGTTGATCATCAGGAATGCCGTAAATATCAAGTATTATCTTTTGCAGATCAGATAATGATAATTTTTTTCTCATAGTCCTAAATCTAGCATATATGAAATTAAAAACAAGGCAAAAAATAAATTTTCGGTGATACTTTTTAAGAGGTGAGAAATATATGCTACTTTAAATAATCTTGCATATTTGAATGCTCACGTAAAACTCTCAATTTTTCAAGCGCTTTGGCTTCAATTTGGCGGATTCGTTCACGAGTGACACCGAATTCTTGCCCGACTTCTTCGAGTGTATGCCCTTGACCATCTTCTAAGCCAAAACGAAGTTTTAAAATTTTTTGCTCCCGCGGGGCGAGCTTTTTTAAAATTTCTGAAATATGACCGCGCAATAATTCATAAGTGGCTGAATCTTCTGGTGATTTTGATTGTTTATCTTCAATAAAATCACCTAGCCGCGAATCTTCTTCTTCGCCAACCGGCGCTTCCAAAGAAACCGTCTCTTGGGAAATTTTGATAATATGTTCAATTTTATCAACCTCAATATTCATCTCCGCCGCAATCTCCTCGGGCAAGGGCTCACGGCCTAAATCTTGAACAAGTTGACGTTGAGTTCTAATTAATTTATTAATCGTCTCAACCATATGTACTGGGATACGAATTGTTCGTGCTTGATCAGCGATAGCACGAGTAATTGCCTGCCTAATCCACCAGGTAGCATAGGTTGAAAATTTATAACCGCGACGATAATCGAACTTTTCCACCGCGCGTAATAATCCCGTGTTCCCTTCTTGGATCAAATCCAGAAGCGAGAGACCGCGGCCGATATACTTTTTGGCAATCGAGACAACTAAACGCAAGTTAGCTTCAGCCAATTTTCTTCTGGCAACCTGGTCGCCTCGATCAACCCGCTTGGCGAGGTCCACCTCTTCTTTTGGCTTTAGAAGCGCAATTCTACCGATCTCGCGTAAATACATTCTCACCGAATCATCAGCAAAATCTTCAATATCAGCCATCTTTATTGAAGCCAGCTCGCTCCCCTCACCTTCAGGCAATTCTAAATCCTGAGTTAGCTCTTCCTCAATCTTGGAATCAACTGTTTCAATTCCTAACCCAAAAAGAACGTGGAATAAATCATCCAGTAATTTTTGCTTTGATTCAGGGTTCGGAATCTTCTGCAGAATTTCGGCGTAAGATACAAAACCATGAATCTTACCTTTTTCTATTAATCCTTGAAGATAAGGCGGTAATTTGATTTCTTCAGTACTTGGTTCCATCTATTTTTTCCCTTGAATTACTAAATTTTGAAACTCCCTGATGAGTTTTTTGATCTTTTCTTTATTACCAAGCTTTTCAGCTTCTTTTATTTTTTCCTCAAAATTTTTTGATGCCTCATCTTTTTTGCTCTGTTTGATCCGTTCAACCAAAGATAGAACCTCTTCACCTGCTATATCTTTGTCTTCTTCAACATATTCATTCTCAACATCTAAAACAATGAGACTAACAAAATCCCGCTCGTCCGCTGACAAGCCCGAGATAAATTTCTTAAAATCAAATTTTCTCTTCTTAGAATACTCTAGATTCATTTTTTTGTAAATTGAGATAACTTGCGGCGAAGCAAAATCTATCGGGCTTAAAAAATCTTTAATGGTATTAAAATATTGAGGAAAGACTAAAAGTAAGCCCAAAAGATGATTTTCTTTGGAGGATTTTCGAACTTTTTCTTGAATCTCCGATTCTTGCCCTCCCCCTTGTTTAACTTTGTATCTCGACATCGCTTCATATAGATATTTTTCTTGTGTCTGAAGACGTAATGCCAATCGGGCGATATAATCTCCAGCGACGATTGGGTCAGAAATCTTGGCAATTTCCGGTAAAATCTCTGAGGCCACATCTCTTTTGAGTGCAGGGCTAAGTTTTTCGCTCTTATTTCTAAAAGCATTCTCGAAAATATAATCAATATAGGGCAAAGATTTAAGCAACGCTTCCCGCCACAAACTTGGATCACTTTTGACTACTTCAGCTGTATCTTTAAAACCCTTGGGGATAGTTACAACAGCAACATCAACATTTTTATTTAAAGCGATATCAACTCCTCGTTTAGTAGCAATCATTCCTGCTTCATCAGCATCGAAAGCAAAAAGAAAACGGCGGCTTAGTCGAGCTAAATTATCAACTTGTTCTTGAGTTAAAGCGGTTCCGAGCGAAGCCACGGTGTTCTCAAGTCCGGCTTGATGAGATAGAATAACATCCATTGTCCCTTCAACTAAAATAACAAATCCACTTTTTCTGATTTTAGTTTTAGATTTATCCAGGCCAAAAAGATTTCTTGATTTTGAGTAAAGTGGTGTATCAGGTGAATTAATATATTTAGGGGCATCGGTCGTATCTTTAAGAATCCGACCAGAAAAAGCAATAATGTTGCCCGCGGGATTAAAAATGGGGAACATTATCCTACCTCGGAAACGATCAAAAATAGGAAGGCTCCCTCTTCTTCTATTTTCTCGATTAAGCGATAAGCCAGAAGCAACAATATCTGATTCTTTAAATCCTTTTTGGCATAGAAAACCGGAAATAAATTCAAAATTTAAGGGCGAATATCCGAGTTGAAAATCTTTAATTGTTTTTTCGGTTACGCCGCGCTTTTTTAAATAGGCCAAAGCGACTGCGCCGGTCTTATCTTTAGTAAGTAAATGATGAAAGACTTTAGCAGCAATATCATTAATTTCGTAAAGATTTCTTTTTTGGTCATAAAATTGTCTATCAATTCTAGCTAATTTTATTCCAGCACGTTCGGCTAATATTTTTAATGCTTCAGGGAAATCCACCCCTTCTATTTTTTCAACAAAAGTAAAAATATCGCCCGACTCCCCGCAACCAAAGCATTTAAAGATGCCTTTATCTTGGCTCACCATAAAAGACGGAGTTTTTTCATTATGAAACGGACATAAAGCCTTATAATTTGCCCCTGCTTTTTTTAATTCTAGATATATGCTGATTAAATCAACAATATCAACTCTTTGTTTTATTTCTTCAACTTGATCCATGGGACTAACACTAATTTATTCACTAATTGCACCAATATAAATCATAACCTTTTAGAGAACAAAATCAAGAAATTTTTTGTTTTATCCTTTTTATCCTATCAATGCATATCCAGGCTGACATTAGTCCAAAACCACGCTTATTAATTTGAAAAGGTCGAATTTCTTTCATCCCAGAGAGAAAAACTAAAATACAATATTTTTTATTTTTAAAAAGTTCAAAAAATTTATTTTTGTCTTTAATGCCAATACTATCTGCACCGCCATATTTATCAATAATCTTTTTCACTAATTCTGGTCTCAGGTTCGAAAATTGAATTACTTTCGAAACCTTAGCCTTAACCGTCACCGGACACCCAGAATCTTTAAAATAAACGATATCGCCTGTTTCGATTCTATCCCAGGGGGCAACTTTGGACAAATACCAACGCGATTCGATCTTCTTCTCACCGCTAATTATCTTTGAGAGTAACCCCCAAGATTTTTTCATTATAGCAACATGATTCATGGATTCCCTATTCTTCCGTCACTTTACCTCTAATGTAATGAATACCCTTGACTGATATAGCGAGCCATCCAAGTATTGCTGGTAGCCAAAAGTTAATTAAACGAAAAGAGACAATAATCACACTGGCTGCACCGATAGTAAGACCAGTAAGTTTTAATGAGCCAGCAAGACCGAGTTCGACAAAACCCAATCCTCCGCCCGAAGGCGAAAACATAGATAATATCATAAAAAAGGCAAAATTTTTGAATAAAGCAAAAGGAGTCAAATCTATTTTTAACGCGGCGAAACTCAAAGTAAAAATAGCAAGATTAATCAGAGAAATTAATATTCCACTTAAAACAATTTTTAGAACATCAATATTGGCAAGTCCAATTATCTTTTCACTTTCTCCTTTGGGAAAAAATTTTGGAGCGATACGACCTATTAATCCGATTACTTTTGTCCGGCTTGGACGATGAAATAAAATAAAAATAAGAATAATAGCAAGAAGCAATAGAATTAAATCAAGGGTCCTCCAAGATGGTCTACTAATAATATCTCTATAAAAGGATGAGCCACTAATCAAAAAAATAAATAAGAGTGATGAAGCGGTATAGAAAATAAAATAGGTGGCAGTAATCAAAGTGGCAAACTCAAAAGAGATATTTTTACGTCGAGCCTTATAAAAAATAATTGCAGGCCCAGAGAGTCCTGCTGTTACTGCTCCTAAAGGAACAGTATAGAGCCAGGTCCAAATAGCTTCTTTAAAACTAAGAGGTATTTTATAAAGGGCAAAAATATTGCGAAGAAACGATCCCTGTAAAATTATCATCAAAATACCCAGAATTAAACCAAAAGCAATATAATACCACCTGATTTGGCCAACCGTCCTTGTGATAGAACCAATATCGGTCTTAAAAAATAATTCATAAAACAAAAAACCATAAGCTAAGAGGCCAAAAATTAAAGTAACCCAAAATTTCCATCCGAATTTAATTTTCATGTCTTTAAATATTTTTACATGAACCCGACCCCGAAGCAAGCTTCGGGGTATCGGGGCGGGTTCGTTGGCAAGGTTGCAGCTCCGCTGCATTTACTTGCCTTCATCCTCGAAGCAAGCTTCGGAGTATTCAGGCGATTTCCAATAAAATTGATTTTTTATAAAGGCTTCAAGGCCTTTATTGACTCGACAGCAGAGAAGAGAAAATCCATTTTAGCTTCTCTCGCTCCACTCGCAACAAAGAGAAAAATTAGAAAATTATTTGACTTTGTGGTATCTTATTCTAATAATATGAAAAATATTTCTTGCATTATTCCCGCTCACAACGAGGAAAAATTAATAGGAAATGTCCTTAAAATCGTCAAAAAAGCAAAAAAAGAGGGTTTGATCGAAGAAATTATTGTTATCTCGGATGGTTCAATTGACAAAACTGCCGAAATTGCTCAAGAAGCCAATATTGATAAAGTTATTGTTCTCAATAAAAACATCGGCAAGGGAGGGGCGGTCATTAAGGGTATGACCTCGTCTAAATATGATAATATTTTGATGCTTGATGCTGATCTGACAAACTTAACAGTTCATCATATCCGCCAAATGATCGAGCCCTTCTTCCATCACGATGCTGATATGGTTATTGGTTTCCTGTCTGATGATAATTGGCAAATAGTTTTACCTCAATTTTCCGGGCAGAGAGTTTTTAAAAAATCATCTTTTAAGAAAATTATCGATAGTAAAAAATTTATTAACTCAAGATATAGTTTTGAATTGCTACTTCATCGTTTTACCGGCAAATCGAAATTAAAATCACTCTATATCCCTCTTTCTGGCTTATCTCATATCAGAAGAGAAGTAAAATATGGTAATTTCAAAACCTTTCTTACCCAAGCAGGATTTTTCACCGGTGTAGTTAACACCTATAAATATTATCTTATTGGTATTCTTTCAGCCATTCTTTTATTATTAATCTATTTAATATTCTTTAGTCCAATTCGTGTCAGCGGAATTAATTTTTCTACTCTTCCCGCGCTCAAGGATTCTGACAAAATATTGATTGTTGTCGCTCATCCAGACGACGAATCCATCGGCACAGCCGGATTAATTAAAGATGCAAAAAAAGCCGGAGCCGAGGTTAATGTGGTCATTGTTACCAATGGTGACGCGAATCGTTGGAGTACATCAGTCCAGGAAAAAAATTGGCTACCAAAAGGATCTGATTTTGTCCAGGAAGGTAAGTCTCGTATGGATGAGAGTAAAACCGCTTTAAAATCACTTGGTCTTGATGAACAGAATATTATATTTTTAGGTTTTCCAGATGGTAATTTAAGGTACCTCCTAAACAAAAATTGGGATGATAATCGTATCTCTAATTACACCAAATGGAGCACTAACAATTATGATGGCACTTACAAAAAGGGGGTTGGTTATAGTGGTAAAAATTTAGATTTGATACTTAAAGAAATTGTCACTCAAAAACAACCAAACATTATTATTTCACACAGTATTTTTGATAAAAATCCCGATCACCGCGCTGTTTATAGTCTAACTAAAATTGCCCATGATGAGCTTGAGGCAAGAGAGATAATTGATGGTTCAAAACTATATTCATTCTTAGTTCATTCAAATATTTATAATTATCCACATCCTCTTCGCTATCAAGCCAACGATCCTCTCTATCCGCCTCAGGAATTAAGAAATAATTGTGATTGGACAATATATCCTTTATCATCAGAAACAGAAAAGACAAAGGATATTGCCATTCATACTTATAAAAGTCAGCTTACAGGTGGTTATTTGAGATTTCTCTTGCCTGCTTTTGTTAGAACTAATGAACTTTTCTGCCCTGTAAATTGATGTATAATAAAGGTATAAATAGTTAACAGATAGCAGTATTATATTTATTGTTAAATAATAACTTTTGACTAACACAAGGAGGTCTTATGTCTCTTGGTGATGAAGTAAGAAGCGCGGTTGTTAACACAGTCAAGGCCGGCGGTGATATTGGCTCGGCCCTCGTTGATGCCATTGCTCAAATTACTGAAACAGCACTTAAAGACGCTGAAGAAATCGGCAAAGAAGCTATCTCTATCCCGGCCGAGGTTGTGACTGAAGGAATTAAGGCGGCAGGTGAAGTTGGTGGGGCTGGTGTTGATACCACTCAACACATTACTAGTGGTGTTATTACAGCCGTCTCTAAAAGTTCCGTTGACACCGAAGAAGGTATTGCCCATGTAGTCGAAACAGCAATCGATACTGCCCATCAAACTGGTGGCAATATTGGTGACACGGCAGTCAGCGCAGTACGAGGAACAATCGATGCTGCTAAAAAAAGTGGAGTTGACGTCGAGGCAGCAACTGAAGCCGCTGTTAGGGGCGCCATTAAGGGAGCAAAAAATATCGGCTCCGATGCCGTTGATGCCGTAGCTAAAGATGTTAGTGAGGGTGTCGAGGGAACTAAGGAAATTGTCAGAAAGACTATCGGCCGGGAATAACCTTCCCATCCGGCAAACGAATGCCGGAAATTTTCATAGCGACGAGGGCAACTTTTTCGTGTAATTTTAACTTTTTCAACACAAGAGGGCTGGTGCTTTCTTTTGAGCCTAAAAATTTTAATTTATATTGGGGTAGAATCTTTTCAAAAATATATTTGGCTCTGGGCAAATGAAAATTCGAGGTGGAAACAAATACTTTTTCTGGTTTATATCTATCTAAAATCGGTTTGGATAAATAGGCATCTTCAACCGTATTGCCACTTTCAACAATCTCTAAAATATCGTCTTTTTTAATCCCTTTTTTAAAAGCATATT
>JAPLVI010000115.1 GCA_026397195.1 Candidatus Berkelbacteria bacterium
GTTAATTTCTGCTGTCAGAGGCAACAAGGCAGCAGATGCGGTGCGCGCCGCAATCACAAGCTTCAACAATTGGGTAGATAGCCTGCGTGGCATAACCAACACCGGAACGGTCGAAGGTCGGGTTTTGCGCAACGGGCAGTCGGTTAAAGATGTGGTCGTTACTATTGGCAATAAAGTTGCAGTAACGAACTCAAACGGAGATTTTAAAATAACAAGAGTTCCGATGGGCAGCCAAACGATTGATGTCAAGAACCGAAAAACAAGCGTCACCTTACCGCTTAGAAATCCTGAAATGCGGGTTAATGTTATTAAAAATCAGACAATTACCACGACTATTCGACTTAACCAACAATAATGAACTACTGTGGCCTTATGACCGCAGTATCCTTAAGCCTGACGCCTCGGCCAGTTCGATATTTCCTCCGCTAGTTATCGCTCGCTACGGGCTGGCCTGTGTCTGTGGGCTAAAGCCCACAGTATTATGCCAGAAATAATAAATAACAACTTAAATGGGAAACAATCTTTTATCAAAAATTGTTTTTTCGTTGTCAATTATTGCTGTGATTATTGCCATAATTGATTCGACACGAACGATTGGAGTTTGGTTATCTGCAACCTCCTGGTTAGTTATTGCTGGAGTTTTGGGAATTTGGGCGATTTTTTTAAAACCCTGCGATTGCAAGTGTTGTAAAGACGAGAAATAGGTAAAATAGGAAATAGGAAATAAGTTGAGAAACAGGAAAGAAGAAAATGGAAACTAAAAAAACAATTAAAAGCTTCCAAGATTTAGAAGTCTATCAAAGATTATATAAATTGATGTTGATTATTTTGAAAGAAATAGTGCCAAAACTGCCTGATGAGGAAAAATATGATTTAAAAAATCAGATGAGAAGATGTTCAAAAGCTGGCCCTGCTCTTTTGGCTGAGGGCTTTGCTAAAAGGTATCAAAAAAGAAGCTGGTGGAAGTATTTGGAAGATACGATTGGAGAGTGCAATGAGATGATTCACCATCTTTCGGTTTGTCGAGATGTTTATAACAAATATATTGACAGCAAGCTTTGCCAAAAGCTGATTGATGAATATGATATCGCCAATAAACAAGTTTATCATTTACAGCAAGGATGGAGAAATTTTCATGATAAAAGGAACGAAAAATAATAGGCAAACAAGAAATATAAAAAAAGGAAATATGAAAAAAGTAGAGAAATTGAAAAAAGGAAAAAAGTTACCTATTTCTTGTTTCATATTTCCCAACCTCTTTCCTCTTTCTTTTTCTACTTATTTCCCAAAGTTTTTTTTCAAAAAAATTCTCACAATCTTATTAATCGCTTTATTCCTGTTGCCCAACCAAACCATTTCAGCAACCGAATCTCAAGACCAAAACGACGGTTGCGCTGCGCCGACCGGAGGAGATCTGCTCTCTGATGTGACTAAATTCCCCATGTATCAGGTTTTTGCCCCGACGATGAATAAATTGACTAAGGTGCGGCTTCTTTTTGGCGGGGTTAATACTCCAACCATCGTCCTTACCCTAAAAGACATGAGCGGCAACCCGCTGGGTCAGACATCAAGTGTGGTCAGTGCCGGCTGGGTTGATTTCACTTTTGCCTCAGCTATTTCTCTTACTCCCAGTCTTTCTTATCAGATTCATCTTACCCGTGAAGCGACAGCTAATGTTTCTTGGAATTATTGCCAACCCGCAGGCTATGGTGGCGGTTATGCTGTCACCGGCGGAGTAATTATTCCTGATAAAGATTATAATTTCCAAACTTATGGCTATAACCAAGGAAGCCCCAGCCCCAGCGCTTCATCTTCAGTTATTATTTCACCGCCGGGAAATTTAAAAGCCGAGGACGTAGCCAATGATACCGGAGGGAAAGTAAAATTAACTTGGAATAAATCAAGTACCTCGGGTATTGATGGCTATCGATTTTATCGTCGTAATGATGAGGAGAAAGATTTTACCAAGGTGGCCGATGTCGGAGCAAAATTTACGGATTATGAGGATACTAATCTAAATAACGGTACTCTTTATATATATGTAGTTCGCGCTTATAAAGGAACAAATGAATCAGTTAATTCCAATGAAGCTCGCATCAGGCCCGAGAACAATCTGGCCCCCCCAACGCCTTCAAATTTGCATGTAATAAGTAAGGGCAAAGATAATATCGAGGTTGCCTGGGATAAAGTTGACGATGAAAAGCTTGATAAATATGTCATCCGTTTTGGCGAAAACCCGATTGATATTTTAACCGAAAAAGAAATAAGTAAGGATACATCATTTTTCAGGGCGGAAAATCTTGATCCCGGCAAACGTTATTATTTTCGCATTGCTTCAAGATCAAAAGACAACCAGACTTCGGGTTTTTCTGATTTTGTGAGTGATATAACCTCACCTCAAAAACAAGGAATTAGTTGGATTTGGATTTTGTCAATTATTGTTCTAGTTTTAGCTCTAATTGGTATTTACTTATATTTCGCGAACCTTAAGAAATGGTGGCCTTTCAAAAAGAAACCTTTGCCGGAAAATGTCAGGGTCGAGGGAAAACCAGAACCACCAGTTGGGGAAGAAATCAAAGAATTACCTGGTAAAAAAGCAAAATGGGATAGATAAAATAAATATTATTTTTATTGGGGCTGGTTCGAATACCTCGGAGCGAGCTTTGAGGATGAGAACCAGGGATAGATGCAGCGGAGCTGCAACTAAGCCTCGAACCTGCCCTGATACCCCGAAGTTTGCTTCGGGGTTGGGTTCATAAAGAGGGGTAAAAATGATGAACAAAACACACCACTACTTAGAAAAAAAACTAACGTGGTATCGTAATTGGCATCACAATGGGCTCTCTAAATTTGTCCATTGGTTTGTGCTGACAACCTTTGTTCTGGCATTTCTTTTTAATTCTTTTGCCGCTATTTTTGATTTGCAAAAAGCCAAAGCTGCCTCTCCTTGGTCAATCGATACACAAGCAGAGTGGAATACTGGCAGCTATACTAATACTGATGCCACTGCGGGCGGAAACTTGGAACTGACAAGCCAGCCGACTTGGTATAATTCGACCGCGCCGACTTTCTATGATTCCGCCTACACCTATCGCCGAAAAATCACTTTTGCCAACTCGGCCTACGCGGAAAATCTGACTGATTTTCCGGTAATGCTCAAACTTGATAATGCTTCTCTCGCTTGGTTGGGCAAAATCCAATCCGACCTTGATGATGTTATTTTCAAAGACGCAGATGG
>JAPLVI010000150.1 GCA_026397195.1 Candidatus Berkelbacteria bacterium
ATTTTGATCCTTCTCATCAAGGATTTTAATTGCTTCTTCTTTTGTTTTGCCGCCGACATCGATATTAGAGATCTTCGTATGAGGGAAAAATCTGCTTTGATAAGTCAAAGCCAAAATAAATCCAGAAAACATAACCGTTGAACAGAAGACGAGGATACCTAAAAATATAGGCAAGATTAAATTTGCCCGCCTGCTAGCGCCTGAGGCCATAGACCATTGCGGGCTTGGCGGGCAGGCTTTTTTATCTTTTATTTTAGAATTCATGAGTCCAGATTAACCTAAAAAAGAGGGCTTGTCAAAGGATAAATCAATTATTTAAAGCAGATTTATAGATGAATAGAGTTTCTTTGGCCATTTTTTTCCAACTAAAGCGTTTTACATTTTCAAAACCCCTCTCTATTAATTTTTGGCGCAGAACATTGTTTGTCAAGAGAGTATGAGTTTTAAGAGCAATGTCTTCGGGGTCATTAGGGTCAAAATAGAGAGCCCCCTTACCGCAAACCTCAGGTATACTAGAGATGTCTGAGGTCGCGACAGCTGTGCCGCAAGCCATTGCCTCCAATGGGTTTAGACCGAATCCTTCATAAATTGAGGGAAAGACAAAAGCAGAAGCATTGCTGTAAAGAGGAACCATATCATTTTCATCAATAAAGCCCGGAGTAATAATTCTGTCTCGAAGCGGCGATGTATTAATTTCTTTTTCAATTTCAGGAAATCTAGGATTAGGTTTACCAGTAATAACAAGCTTCAAATCTTTTATCCTAAATCTCCTATCTAATATTTCAAAGGCTTTAACTAAATTATTAATCCCTTTGTGAGGTCTCCATTGGCTGACAAAAAGTATATAGGGTTCGCTAATTTTATATTTTGTTTTCAATTTTATTATTTTTTCTTGATTATGATCTGGTTTATAATTTTCATCAACCCCATGATAGATAACAGAAATTTTTTGTTTTAGAACTTCAATGATATTAATCAAGTCATTTTTAGTGTTTTGACTTACAGCGATAATTTTTTTTGCACGTCTTAAGCCCCTTTTTAGTACTAAGTGATAAAAAAATCTTGATAAAGCTTCAGTCTGTTTCCCCGGCGCAGGAAAGATGGTCATTGTCATATCGTGGATAGTTACAACAAATTTACCTCGATAAAAAATCGGATGATTGAAATTAGTAAAATGAACAAGGTCAAGATGGTAAGAATTAAGAAGTCTCAAAAAACCCAGCTGCTCCCCGATCGAATAATGAGGAAAGCGAGCTCTTACAGGAATAAAATTTTTTGCCGGAAGTTTATATTCGCTAAGATCATCATCGGTTAAAAAAACATAGTAAAGGTTTTTGTTATCAATTTTTGAGAGCGCTTCAAGGAGTCCGTGTATATAACGACCAATACCGCCGGTGGAACGGCGGTACATTCGAGCATCAATCCCGATTTTAAATTTCTGCATAATTTACGAAATGAATTCTGCCGAATATAATTTGGGGATATGATTATTTTATGGTTTCCTTATTGCGAAAAACAAATTTGTCATAACCAATAAAATTAATAATAACGGCAACGATTATGCCAATCAGCGTATTAAGTTTATATTCGAAACCTATATTGAGAAGCAGATAGAAAAGAACAACTCTAGCTAAAAAGGAAATTAAAGAGATGATGTGGAAATTTATCATTTTTTTAAAAAAATTACCTATGCCTACATATTTATTGCGCCAAGTAAAATAAAAATGAAGCAAAAAAGCAACGATTAATGAAAACTCAATACTAATTACGTTGGCGATATTTTGTGAGAGCTTGGAAGTGAAGCCAAGAGCCCCGACTAAAAGCATCATCGATAGAAATTGAGAAAGGGCAACAATTAATCCATTAAGAATATATTTGACAATGATTGCAAATTTTGAAGTATTGTATTTATAAATGCAATAAGCAGCTCTAATGGCATCTCTTAAACCAATCTTCTTGCCTTCTTCATAGGTGCGTCCATAGTAAGAAATTCCTACTTCGTAAATTCTAATGCCTTTATTTCTTGCCAGCTCACCAATCTTAGCTGTGATTTCGGGTTCAAAACCAAAACGGTTTTCTTCAATATCTATCTTTTTAAGAATTTCGCTCTTAAAAACTTTATAACAAGTCTCCATATCACTTAGATTTAAATCTGAGAACATATTTGAAAATTTGGTTAA
>JAPLVI010000086.1 GCA_026397195.1 Candidatus Berkelbacteria bacterium
TAGGCACTGGTCTGGCTAATCTTGATGGAGTAATGCATCTACAGGCTGACGTCTTGGCTGATTATGGCGTACCAATCAATATCGCTGAAGGTTTATTGGAAAAAAGGATTAGTGAGGTTGCCCGAGGAGTTAATGCAATCAATCATTACCAAACAGTAGATGCAGCCAAACTTCTTGATATTCCCATTATGTGTGTTCATACGCCAGCAGATAATTTAGTCTATCAATTTGTGCGAGGAAAGATTGATAAGGAAAATCCGCAAACTATTGAAGAATTAATTAATCTTCTCAAAAAAATTCCGGAATATCATGAGGCGACGAGATTAGGTTTCGGGCCAAAAATTTTTGCCGGTGCGCCTCATCGCCGTTGTGGTAAAATCGCCGTGACGGAAATGACTGGTGGGACTGAAGGAGCAAAAGAAATCTATGAAAAAATGGCAATTGCTGGTATCGGCACGATTGTTGGTATGCATTTATCAGAACAGCATAAAGAAGAAGCAGAGAAATATCATTTAAATGTTATTATTGCCGGGCATATTTCTTCAGATTCACTGGGGCTCAATCTTTTTCTTGACAAGATTGAGAAAAACGGAGTGATGGTCATCCCCTGCTCCGGTTTAATTAGAATAAAAAGATAAAATGCAATACAAAGTGCCACAAAAAATAGATTTGGAAGATAAAATTATTGGGCCTTTAACCCTGAAGCAGTTTATTTATCTTTTGGGCGGTGGGTTGATTGATTATATGATTTTATCGGCCACGAAATCTTCTTTCTTGGGATGGATGGTGATTGTCTTAGTTTCTTTACTAGCCCTAGCTTTTGCTTTTGTCCAGATCGAAGAACAACCTTTTTCATACCTGGTAACAAATTTTTTTACTTATACTCTAAGACCTAAATTAAGACTGTGGGATAAACGGGGCAAAGTAGAAAGGGCGATAAATTTTACAAATAAACAGGCGGAAAAACCAATAGGCCCAGCGATGAAAAGACCGGAGGAGGTAAAAAGCTCACTTGAAGCTTTGTCCCAAGTTCTTGATACCCATGGCTGGAGTCCAGAACAATATAAAGAAGAATTACAAAGATATGGAATTCAAAGCGATTTAGAAGAAAGAATAAAATCTTCAACCACCGCTAAAAAAGATTTGAATTTAGGCAGGACTGAAGAAGCAGAAGTGGATTTATTACATAAGGCTTAGCTGATATAATGTATCTGCTAATTAATTAGGAGGGGCATGGAAAATACGCCGAATAATCAGGGGCAGTTTGGAGCATCTCAACTGCAACCGCAGCCACAACAGCCTCAACCGCAAGGACAAACTCCACAAAGTGAACCCAAACAAGGACAAACCCCGAAACCACCAGCAAAAAAGGTTACCCCAGTAGAAAAACAAAAGATTAGGGAAGCTCGTCCAAAAAACGTTGCAGCTCAAGAAGCCGAGGCTAGAGAAAAAAGAGCAGAAGAACTTAACATTGAAGAAAAAAAACCAAATATCACTGGACCTGTTCTTTCGCCTCAGCAAGAAATGAATCCTCAAACTTTAACAGTCGTTGCTCCCAGTACACAGAATTATTTAGATATCGAAGAAATACACAATGGGGTGGTAATTTTAAAAAATGGCGGCCTGCGCATGGTTCTGATGGTTTCGGCAATAAATTTTGCCTTAAAAAGCGAACAAGAACAGAATGCAATTATTTATTCATTCCAAGGATTTTTGAATTCTCTTTCTTTCCCTATTCAAATTGTGATGCAATCAAGACGTCTCGATCTTTCAGCTTATCTTGCCAAGCTTAAAACCAAGAACAAAGAAGAAGAAAATCCTCTGATTCGACTTCAAATGGCCGATTATATTAGTTTTATCGAGCAACTTTTAACGGTGGCTAATATTATGGAAAAGAAATTTTATATAGTTATTCCCTATCAGCCAGTGATTATAAAAAAAGAAAATATTCTACAAAAAATAGGAAAAATTATAAGCTCCGGCGCAAAAAAAACAGAGATTGTCGATTTTGAATTACATCGCAAAGAACTTGCCCACCGTACAGAAGTAATAGCAAGCGGACTCGGAAGTGTAGGATTACGTGCGGTGCAACTTAATACTCTTGAGCTTGCGGAATTATATTATTCTTCTTATAATCCTGAACTTGCAACACGCCAAAAAATTTTTTCTCTAGCTGATATCACTACGCCGGTTGTTGAAAAGGCAGAAGAAAGTGAGGGTAAGTAATTATGTGGCCATTTAAAAATAATAAACAACAAAATATTTTTAGCATGCTCAATCTCGGCAGGGGTTCAGAAACTGCTGAAGCGATGCAGAGATATCGAGAAGGGCTGGCAACAGAAAGGGATTTAATCGCTCCAGCGGCGATGGCAATCAATCCAAATTTTTTGCAGATCAATAATTTTTATGCCAAAACAATTTATGTTTTTGCCTATCCTCGATATTTAAATACCAATTGGCTTTCATCTGTCATTAATTTCGATATGACACTTGATGTTGCCATCTTTATTTATCCGATGGAAACCAGGGAAGTGATGCAGAATTTACGTAAACGAATTGGACAAATGGAATCGACTTGGAGAATGCAACGAGAAAAGGGACTTGTCTCTGACCCTGAACTAGAAACGGCCATGCAGGATGTCGAATCTCTGCGTTATTCTTTGCAAAAAGGAGAAGTAAAGCTTTTTCAAGCATCAATCTATATGACAGTTTATGCTGACTCTTTGGATGAATTAAAAACTGCCTCGGATCAGCTAGAATCAATTCTCGGTGGTGCTTTGGTTTTCACTAAGCCCACTTTCCTGCGTATGGAGCAAGGATTCGATGCAACCCTACCTTCAGGTAATGACGAGCTTGGGATTCTGCGTAATCTCGATACTGGCTCACTTTCAACTGTTTTTCCCTTTACTTCATCTGAGCTGACAACTAATGAAGGCATTCTCTATGGTATCAACCGCCATAATAATTCTCTTATCCTTTTTGACCGTTTTAATCTCGAAAATGCCAATTCAGTAGTCTTCGCTAAATCAGGTGCAGGAAAATCTTATGCAGTTAAACTCGAAGCGCTTAGATATCTGATGCTTGATACGGATGTCATTATTATCGACCCTGAAAATGAATATAAAGCAATCTGCGAGGCAGTCGGCGGGACATTTATTAATGTTTCTTTGAATAGCCACGAACGAATAAACCCATTTGACCTAACTATTACTAAAGAAGAATCAGGTGATGATGTTTTACGTTCGGCAGTCATCCGAGTTCATGGTCTTGTTAGGCTTATGGTTGGGGGGCTTGATCCTGAAGAAGATTCACTTTTGGAGAAAGCGATTTATGAGACTTACGCTTTAAAAGACATTTCAGCCGATGCTTCAACGCAAAAGAATGAACCGCCTTTGATATCGGACCTGCAGAATGTCTTACGTAATATGGAAGGTGGGGAAAGTGTAGCCAATAAGCTTGAGAAATTTACCGCTGGCACTTTCGCTGGACTATTCAACAAAATGACAAATATTGATCTTTCGCGGGGATTTGTCGTATTCTCCATCCGTGATTTGGAAGAAGAACTTAGACCAGTCGCGATGTATATGATCCTCGGCTACATCTGGAATTCAATCAGAATGGAGCTTCGAAGAAGAATAATGATTATTGATGAAGCCTGGTGGATGATGCAATACGAAGACTCAGCTAAGTTTTTATATGCACTTGCAAAACGCGCACGAAAATATTATTTAGGTTTAACCATCATCAGTCAGGATGTTGAAGATTTTCTTACTTCAAAATACGGCCGGGCCGTCGTCGCTAATTCATCAATGCAACTACTTTTAAAACAGGCACCATCATCAATTGATATGGTGGCAGAAGTATTTAATCTGACCGAAGGTGAAAAGTTTTTGCTTTTGGAATCAGGGGTGGGCGAAGGTCTCTTTTTTGCCGGATTGAATCACGTCGCCATCAAAATAATCGCCTCTTATACTGAAGATCAGCTCATTACTTCTGATCCCAAGCAAATTTTGGCGATGAGGCAACAGTTGACCCAGGGAGCTGAGGAAGCTGCTGAAACTCAACTTTAAGGAGAAAGATGGCGAACGTAAAACCCAAATCTCCGCGTCAACCGAAAGCCCAAACCCGAAAGAAACGACCGTCTCAAGGAACCCAAGGTGGAGGCGAAAAAGAAAAAAGTCTACTTTCGAAAATTCTTGAGGGAGGAATTTTTTCTTGTGCTTTAATTATTTTAGTTTTTATAGGGATGATTGTTATCGGTATTCTCGCCCTGATTTCTGTCCTCGGAACGCTGGGATTTGCCGACCGCCCTTATCTTTCTGGCTCAGTTGATTCTCCTTATGACTGTAATGTTACTTATCCTTCTGGCAGCAATGAACAGGCAATGGCAAGTTATATTAATTCCATAATCCCTTCGGGCTCACCGCTTCGAGGTATGGGGGATCATTTTGTAGCCACTGCCAAAGCCGGAAATAAACACCCATTATTTATCGCTCATTTTGCCCAAAAAGAGAGCAGCTGGGGAACGACGGGCATTGCCACTAATGGCTCCAATAATCCTTTCGGTCGAAAAGCCGCTAAAGGGGACCAAAGTGTCGGTGGCTTCAAAAAATTCAATTCTTGGGAGGCAGCAATTGATGATCAGGGTCCGTTTTTAAAAATAGTTTATCAAGATTTGGGTTATCATACGATTGATCAAATTATTAACCGTTACTGCCCGACGGACGACGGATGCGACACTCAGGGTTATATTGCACAAGTAAGGAATTTTATATCTTCAAATATCGCCGAAGCCAATGGGGCCTTTGGCGCCGATCCTTGTGTTGTTACCGGCATCGCAGCTGGACCAGGCGGTCCAGGATCCTTGGTCTTTACTTGGCCCATACCAGGAAGACACGAAATCACCAGTCGCTTTGGTGTACCAAGAAGCTATGGTTCACATGAGGGGGTAGATATAAGTGCAGAAATGGGCGATACAATTGTGGCAGCGGCCGACGGAACAGTAAAATATATTGATGGTGGTTATGGCATAGGAATAACTATTGATCATAATAACGGCCTGAAAACTATTTATGGTCATCTAATGGAAAATGGTGGCCGCCTTGTGTCCGAGGGTCAAGTCGTTAAGGCGGGACAGGCAATAGGCAGGGCTGATAGTACTGGTAATTCGTCTGGCAATCATCTGCACTTTACGGTCATAGTAAATGGGCAATATGTTGATCCATGTGGGAGGTTTATATCATGCTAACTAAAAACAAAAAATTTATTATTTTTATTCTTATCGTCATTGTCCTTGTGGCTATCGTTTTTTTGATTTATTATTTTTGGTCAAAAAGCAAGAAGACTCCCATAGAAGAAAAAACGATAACCAAAATAACTGAAGAAAAGGCTAAGGGAATAAATTATATAGAAAAAGAAAATAAAATCCGTTTCTTGAGTCTAAATAGTTTCACTTTTAAAGAGTTAGATTTGAAAACCAATAAATTATCTAATTTAAATTATATCCCGATGTATCTCGTTCAGGATATTATTTGGTCTCCAAATAGTAAAAGAATAATATTAAAAGTGAAAAACAATCGGGCGATTTTATCACAACAAGGATATTTATTAGACAAAAATGCTCCTGACGATACAATAACAACTTGGTCATTTGATTTGGAGAATCAATCATTGCTCGAATTACCTCGGGAAATAGGTGGTGTTGAATGGTTAAATGATGAGAGAATAATTTATTATTATTCTAAGAGTTTTGTTAATATAGATATCTCCAAGGAGTTATCTGGTTCTTCATTGAATGAATCCAACTTTGAAGGAAAAGATTATAAAAAAATTATAGACCTCGATAATAATAAATTCTTTGGCTCTCAAGTTCACCTCTCGCCAGATAAAAGTCAAGCTATTCTTTTTCCTGAAACAGAGGGAGTGGGAAATAATTACAGCTATATTATTGATCTCAAGACCAAAGCAATCAAAAATATCACTGAAGACAAGCTAACTGCCGCTGCCTCCTGGTCGACAAGCGGTAAGAATATTTTTCTTTATCAAATAATCAAAGGAGAAAACGAAACAAACCAAAAATTTGATGTGTGGTTTGCCAATAAAGAAGGGGTAAATAAGAAAAAAATTGATTCCAAGTCTTTATATGGCCTAGTTATTACGAACAAAGATGACAGTTATATCTACATAGCTTCATTTGACAAAGACAATAATCAAATAATTTATCAAATCAATTCTGGGAGCTTGGACAAAAAAATAATTATTGATTCAACCAAAGAAAAAGATCTAGTCAACATTACCGAAATTGGATTATTGCAAAATAATATTTACGCTGTTGCTAACGATTATTTATATTTAATCAAGATTTAATGCCAATAAAATATAACCGAAACAAACAAAAAGGAATAATTCCAGCCGTTTTGGCAGTAATCATCGCCCTTGTTAGTATTGCTCTTATTCTTTTGATTGCCGCTTTGATTTTTTGGATCCACCATTTAGTAGCTGGATTAATCGGTGGGGGCAACCAACCAGGCGGTTTTTATGGAGCGGGAAATTGTGCCACAACCCAAACTTTAAATGGAGTTACATTACCACTGGCAAAAGGCCCCTTTGCCGACGAGCAACATTTGGCGACTACGGCAGAAAGTTTTTCCGGTGGCGGACCAACAAGCACCCACGATCAAGACGAACGACATTATCAAGTAACCAATTTTTCCGTTAATTGTCCTGGGTGCGCCAAAGAAGGTTTCACTCCGGCAGAAGGGAACGGGAGCCTCGGTGGCGGCACCGGCCCAAAACCAGACCCCAGTGTTGAACCTTGGCTTGTAAATGTTTTGAAAGATTTGCCCAGAAACTCAAAATTACTCGTTCACTCAACCAAAACAGGTGAGACTGTAGTTACCTTGGGTGGCTATGAAAAAGGTCCGGGGGACCCATCTTTCGCTGGCGGCGCTAGAATTGAGGTTTTGCATGCTCTAGGGATTAGCCATGCAGGAGAGGTGGAAATTGGTTTTGCCCAAGATCAAAATTTGCCTCTTGGCCCAATAACGTGCACCGCGCCAGGGTCGCTCCCGGGCGGTTCAGGGGGGCTTATTCTTCCTTTTAAGGAAAGCGATTTAAAAAAGGGAAGTAAGTGTAAACCATCAAATTTTTGGGATTGCGCCGGAGGATATTCTTATAGCTGCAATCATGGCGGATTTGACTATTCTCTAGACACTGGAGTGCAGCTATATGCTGCTGCCACGGGAAAGATTGTTGCTTTGCGTCAAAATTTAGCTGTCGATCAAAAAGAAGCCGGGACGGGTGGTAATTTTATTACTGTTTTAATCACCGAAGGCCGATGGGCAGGTTATTCCTATGAATATCATCATTTATATCCGGGCTCAGTAACAAAAAAAGTTGGCGATATGGTCGTACAAGGCGAACCCATAGCCAAGGTTGACAACAACGGACAATCATCTGGTCCACATCTTCATTTTCAGGTTAACAAATATGGGACGAGTCATGGGCCCAATTACAATGTTGGTGCCACAATTGACCCTCGTGGTCCATTGGGGTGCATTTAATTAAAAAAATGAATAAAAGAAAGATTATCATTATCGCAGTAATTGTTATAATTATTATTACTATTGGCGTTTTGATTTACTTATATTTTAAAAATAAAAAACAAAAAACAGCACAGCCTGAAAGTCATACTATAGAAAAAGTTATTAATGAGGAAGTCTTTTTTCCTCTCCCCGACCAAAAAAATGGCATTAATTATATTTCTAAAGATTCAAAAATCCATTATTTTTTTAATGGCAAAGATGAGCCAGGGACAAGTCTAGAGAAACAACCAACCAGCGTCTTTTGGTCTCCTGACGCAAGCAAAATGATTTACACCATAGATCTTGACAAAAAAGATATGAGCGGAAACAAGCTCCCTCTTAACCTTGAATACTGGTTTTTCACAAAAAGCAACAGCAAAAAATATAAATGGGGTAATGGTTTGGGCAATATATCCTGGGCGAGCGACTCTGGCTCGGCTTTCTATTCAAGGATACCCGGGCTATCCTTCTATGGTCTACCTCATCTAATAAAAAGAAATGCATCTACCGGATTAATTAACAAGGATGCTGAAAAAAAAGAATTATTTGAGATGAATCTTGAAATTTCCTCCGGTAAAAATCAAATTATATTCTGTCCCACCATTGCAACCTCAAAAAGCATTATCTATGATATCTCTTCGGACAAATTTTTCGATATTGATATTGCCTGCCAACCTGAAAGTGTGGCCTTCGGCCCAAGGGGGGGTTCAATCGCCTTTATTGAAAAAAATGATAACAAAAAAATCCAAATTTATAAGATAGCAAGCAAAGAAAAAAAAGTGATTGAAATTGAGAGATTAAAAAGTAATATCATTTGGTCGGCTGATGAAAAGTTTATTTTAGCCGTTATCGAAGACCAAGAAAATTTGTCCGATAGAATTGTTCAAATTGATGTATCAACTGGCGATAAAAAAGAGATATCTTTGAAAACAAATGAAAAAATATCAATCCAAAAACTAATTATGGCTGTAGATGAGTTGTTTTTCACCACAAATAACTATTTATATAAGACATCAATCTAATTTTTAAACTTAAAATCTGATAAAATATAG
>JAPLVI010000170.1 GCA_026397195.1 Candidatus Berkelbacteria bacterium
AACGATGGTTATCAAAGTTTGGACTATCTAGCAACAAATGAGCTTCTTTCTGTGGCGACGCAAAGCAGTCAAAAAACAATTAATTCTGTACCGATAAAAAAAGAAGTTCTTTTTGCGGAATGGGCAGAATGGAAAAAGCCGGTGGTGGATAAATACCAAAGACGGAACGAGCGACTGTTTGACCGCGAGACTGACCGTATAAACCGTTACTACGACGATTTTGCTCTAAGAGTAGAAGAAAGAATGAAAAAACTCGAAGAAGAAAAAAGTGACGCCAACCGTAAGCGTGATAATTCCGCAGATTTAGAAGAGAGACGTAAGCTGCAAAAGAGGGCCCGGGATATTGATATTGCTTTAGGCAAACTGCGTCTCGAACAGTTAAGACTAAGGCAAGAAGCAGAGACATCTCGGCAAAAAGAACTCGAAGGATTAGACAGAAAGCTTGATCTGAGAATTGAAGAAGAAATGATAGCCATCACTCATTTTGAGATTCATTAAGTATGGAAAAACATCAAGAAAAACAAAAAAAACAGGATTTGGGAATTTTCTACACTCCGCCGGAAGTAGTGAATTTTATTTTTGATATTTTAAATATCTGGAAAGAAAAAGAAGACAAAGAAAGCAAACGTTGGCAGTCGCGCGAACCGAAACCTCATTATCCTTCGGTGATTGATCCGGCGGTTGGCGAGGGTGTGTTTTTGAAGGGCGCGCTTGAAAAGGATTTCACTAAACCAAACTATATATTCGGCATAGATATAGATGAAACAGTTACTAAAAAATGGGAGGAGATTAATTTACTTACATCGTTCGGTTCAAGGGCTGATTTGGAAAATCATTTTTTTCACCAAAATGGCTTGTTGCCGCTTGAAGATAAAATTCTGCGCTACAAAACTGGTGGACTTAAGGAATTTGATGTGGCTGTTGGTAACCCACCTTATGGGGGTATTGGAGTAGATCTTAAAAGTAAGGCTACGCCGCAAGCCATAGAATTTTTAAATGCGTTAACAAAATATAAAATTATTCCAGCGAAGAATAAAAAAATAGTTGTAACTCAAAATAATCAGACAATGATTTCTTTGCCTACGTCTTATCATGTGGCATCGCAACAACTTTCACTTACGGATATTGCTAACAGAGCAGATGGTATCCCGATTGAAATTCTTTTTGTAGAGCGGTTTATTCAGCTTGTGAAGCCGGGTGGTTGGATTGCAGTTATTATCCCAGACGGAATTCTGAGTAATTCCAATACTCACTATGTCCGTGACTTTATTGCCGATAAAACAAAAGTAGAGGCTATTATTTCGCTCCCACGAGAGACATTCAAGCAAGCCGGTACAAGTGCCAAAACGAGTATTCTATTCTTGAAGAAACTAGCGGAAGCTGAAAAGCCGTTACTTGATCGTCCAGTGTTTCTTGCTACGGCGGAGAAAATTTCCAAAGACGATTTTCAAAAAATTGAAAAAGATTATATAAACTTTTATAAATAGAACTATGGGAAATCAAAAAATCGCTCAAACAACCAAAGATCAAACCGGCAGGGATACGATTATGGTACGAACAGATAAGACAATCAGAGACTTAATGAATGCAGAACCATCAAGCAGATGGGATGTAGAATATTGGGATCCGAAATATGAAAAACACCTAATCGAAATTGGGAAAAAATACAAAATAGATAAATTAGGAAATTTTTTGACAAGATGCAATCAGGGTGATGGATTGAGGTCGAAAAAGGGTGATAGATATGTCCAGAAAGGAATCCCCATGGTAAGTGTAGTTGACATTAATTTTACAGGGATTAATTATTCCGCACTAAAGCAAATAATAGAATCTCATTATCAAAGGATTGCTAGCGCTAAACCTAATTATGGGGATATCTTAATAGTGAGAAGCGGTGCAGGAAGTATCGGAAAAAGTGCGATATTTCTCGATAATCCAAAAGGCGAAAAAATTGGTATTACTGGGCATATAAATACGCTCGGGTTTAAAAAGGTTAATCCATTTTTTATTGAAGTGTTTTTAAAAACTGATTTTGGTCAGTCGCAAATTGAAAGATATGAAAATGGAGTTTCGGGACAGACAGAATTTACCCAAAATAGTATTGCTGAGATAAAAATTCCTATAATTCCAGATTTAGTTCAGGAAAACATTGAATCCGAATACAAAAAGATGTCATCATATCACAACAAAGCAATGGATGCGA
>JAPLVI010000092.1 GCA_026397195.1 Candidatus Berkelbacteria bacterium
ATTGATCCGGGAATTTATTAAAAAATAGATAATTTTTAGTAAATAGTTCCAAACACCGTTTACCAGCAAACTGAAATCTATTGACTTCTTGTGCTATAATATGAACAGGGGAAAAAGGAGGCGGCCAACCGCCCCATTGACAAAAAATCGATATTGTGATAGTATAAATTCAATTAGACAATTGTTCTCTGTAGTATTAACTTAAATTTTTGAGTTTTTGCGTTCTCTATCTAAAATCGCCTATTTTTTGGCATTTTTAAGCTAAGACTCTCTTTTTCTAATTTCGAAAGGACAACTCTTTTATATGAAGAAAAAATTAAAACGAAATATCACTCTTTTGGCATTGAATTTGATGTTTGGCAAAAATATCACTACGCCGATTATCATTCTATATTACTTATTGAATGGTTTAAATTTTGCCCAAATAGGCATTTTAACTGCCGTTGCTCAATTTACAGATGCCATTCTTGAAGTTTACGGCGGAGCGTTATCGGATATATTTGGCAAAAAAAGGCCGCTGATTTTATATTCCGCTTTGCGAATTATGTGGCTATTGATTTTGTTGTTCAGCCATTCGTTTGCCGGCTTTGCGGTCGCCAGTTTATTTTATGGGATTGCTTTGGGGATTGGCCAAGGTACGCAACATGCGATGCTCTTTGATACCTTGAAAGCATTAAAAAGAGAGGGAGAACATAAAAAGTTTAGAGGAAGATTACAATTTATAACTAAAACCTTTAATGCCTTGTCAATTTTGGCTATACCAGTTTTATATACCCTTAATGTAAAATTACCCTTTCTCATCGGATTTATATTCTATTTGATAGCATTCATTATCGCTTTATTTTTTCAAGAACCCATTCCTATTAAAAAGACTAAAAAGAATCTGGCAACACTCAATAAAAAAGTTATTAATGGGTTCAAAGAAGTTATTTTTTCCAAAAAAATCTTATTTATTGCCATTTTGCAGGCGATCTTACTTGGGTTTATTTTAGTCAGCTTCGATTACTTTCAGCCATTATTAAAAATCACCGGCTTATCGATAGCCCTCTTTGGCTTAGTTTATACCCTTGCCAGATTCATTGAAGGACTGGGAGGGGAAATCGTTCATCGTTTAGAAAAAGTTTTTTCCAACAAAAAATTATTGATAACGGGCATTTTATTTATAATCTTGTCATTCATCAGTTTCTTTATAGGCAAGAATTGGTTAATAATTTTTGCCATCTTACTTATTAGTTTTAGCGACGGATTTATTGATGTTGTTTTGGGCGATATGTTGAATATCAATATCAGTTCAGAGAATCGTACGACCATAATGTCGATTGCGACTTTTTTACAAGGAATATTTACTGCCATTCTTGCCTATTTTGTCGGATTGCTGGCGGATAAAGTCGGAGTAATATCTATTTTCGCCTATATCTTGGGAGTTTTCATTTTTTTGATTATTATTTTAGCTTTGGTTTTTCGCCAGAAAATTAGTGTGCATCAAAAATAAAGCAAAAAATCAATTTTTAGGGAAGGTGGGATTTTGGACTTGTTTTTGTTATGATAGAAGGTAAAATTAAGTAGCAATGCAATTACAAATAGCAAAACAAAAAAATTTGACAACCCATGTAAATGGAACAAATTTAGCCTTCGCCGGTGTTAGGGAATATGAAAGAACTAAACATGTTCATCGTTTGCATCCTTATCTGGGTAAATTTATTCCACAGCTCGTCGAAGTTTTTTTGAATGAGTATTTCAAAAAAGGAGATTACATTCTTGATCCTTTTATGGGCTCGGGAACGACTTTAATTGAAGCTAATATGTTAGGGATGCATTCCGCCGGGGTAGAAATATCTCAATTTAATTGTTTAATCGCGGAAACAAAAACAAAACAATACAATTTGGATTTGGCTGAAAGGGAAATAAAAGACATCTTATTTAAAACGAGAGAATACAGTAATTGGCTTGTTCAAGGAAAACGACAACTCACTTTTCTTGATAATTCATATAAAAAATTAAAGACTAATAGCGAATATTTGAATACTTGGCTTTCTGACAAGGCTTTGCAGGAAATACTTTTTTATAAAAACGAAATAGATAAATACGAAAATAAAGATCTTTTAAAAATAATTTTAAGCAGAGCAACGCGAAGCGCTAGACTAATCACTCATTATGATCTTGCTCGTCCCAAGAATCCAATCAGGGAGAAATACTGGTGTATTAAACATAGAAGATATTGCCAGCCGATTGATGAAGCAATGAAATTTATTTATCGTTATAGTTGGGATACCTTAAGGCGAATAAAAGAATTTGATAATTTAAGAACTGAGGCAAAAATTAAAGTAATTCAAGGAGATTCAAGATACTTGGATTTCAAAGATATTAAAGAATACAAAGGAGGAAAATTCGATGGAATTTTTACCTCGCCACCTTATGTTGGTTTGATTGATTACCACGATCAACATAAATATGCTTATGAACTCTTCGGTTATAAAGATAATTCAGATAAAGAGATTGGGCCAGCATCTAACGGTAGAAGCATATCGGCAAAAGAAGCCTATAAAAAAGGCATTATTAACGTGTTCCAAAATATGAATAGATTCTTGAAACCAAAGGCAAAAATATTTGTAGTGGTAAATGATCGTGATAACATATATCCAGAAATTGCGAAAAAATGTAATTATAAAATCAAAAAAGTTTTTCACAGGCCGGTGTTAATGAGGACTGAGCGTGATAATGCAAAATTCTCAGAAAGTATATATTATTTTGAAAGGAGATAAAATGCCTTTTACAAAGGAACAGAAATCAGAGGCGATAGCAATAATTAAAAATGCAATTATTGAAAAAATTGATAAATATCGACTAGTTGGTGATATAAAACCATTCCATGAAAGGCTTTTCTCGAAAAAAAGGATTAGAGAGACATCTTTTTTCCATTCATGCAGTACCACACTTGGGGTGACTCTATTTCAGAATATTGCTTATTTGATTTCAAAAGGTAACAGAAAATTTAAGAATGCAGAAAAACAATTCAAGGTATCCGGTGAATTTAGTAATAAAGCAAAAACTCTTATTGAGGATATAATTTATGATTTAGGCAGGAAGAAAAAGGATACAAAAAAAAGAAATCCTGATATTGAAAAGGAGATTAAGGCAATTTTAAAGGTCTCCCGCGGGGGAAAGGAATCTACACAAATAGCAGATTTATTTTTGACGGATGATAAAAATGAAGAAATTTATATCGAAATCAAAACTACAAAACCGAATAAAGGAGAAGTAGAAAAAGCCAAGAGAACACTTCTAAAGATTGTTGCGCTGGGAAATAAACCGGTGAAGTTTTTGTTGGTATGGCGTACAATCCTTATGAGCCTGAAGATTATTCATGGCCCCTTCCTAAGAATTATCTAAAAGAAGGTGAAGATTTATTAGTTGGCAAGCAATTCTGGGATTTTTTGGGCGAAGAAGGAACATATAAAGAACTATTACAAATCTTCGAAGAGGTAGGTGTAGAATTAAAACCCATACTAGAGAAGAAAGTTGATTCATTGGAAAAAATAATATGAACAAAATCCTTACCCAAAAAATGATTAAAAAATTCTACAAAGAATTCGCAGGGCAAAATGATTTAAAGACAGGCAAAGAAGATTTTAGAAAATTCTTGTTATTTCTGGAAATCGACTTTTATGATTGGGTGCAAGAAAATCTCAGATTTTATTTTAAGGAAAAATACACTCTTAAATGAATCTTCATAGAAGAAGTTGATAATTGACACTCTGAAAATATGGTATAATAAATTCAAGGGGAAAAAGGAGGCGGTCAACCGCTTTTTTTGTATGAAATCAAGCCAAAGTCAGGGAATACGAAAAAATGTCAATCTTATTTGGCTCACCTACATCAGTAATTGCAGATATTTCTACATCAGGAAAACAACTTGATGTAGCCCACCTTTCAGCAGAAGCCGTTTCGCAGGAATATAGCGACATTTGGCAGGCTATCCATAATTTGCAAGAGAGGGTAGCAGTTTTACGGGATAAGGTTATAACTATGCAGAGCCAGATAGCATTTTTACGGGATAAGGTTCAAACTGTGCGGGGCGCGATAGTAATTTTACGGGATAAAGTAAATTCTGTACAAACTGAGATAGCTAGTTTATGGACGGCTATAGGAG
Organism: Candidatus Berkelbacteria bacterium; assembly: GCA_026397195.1. Classification (GTDB taxonomy): domain Bacteria; phylum Patescibacteriota; class UBA1384; order JAHJRZ01; family JAHJRZ01; genus JAHJRZ01. The sequence goes on from JAPLVI010000092.1 coordinate 4,151, forward strand.
AGATAGAGTTAACACCGGGCCCAGCCGGTCCGCAAGGTCCAGAAGGTCCCCAAGGCCTTAAGGGTGATAAAGGCGACCAGGGACTGCAGGGTCTCCAGGGTCTCCAAGGGATACAGGGTCTCCAAGGGATACCCGGACTTAAAGGTGATACAGGCGCTACAGGAGCCACAGGAGCCACTGGTCCACAAGGGCCGCAGGGTCCAGCAGTTCATACGTCTGCTGTATGTACATTCGGTACTAATGCTTGTAGTTGCGCAGTAAAAACTATAGTTAAAGTATATGGACCATGTACAGTCACTTCAGATACAGGATCATGTTCTAGTGATAGTGGTTGGCTAAATTGTTGCGTTTGTGCGCCCTAATTAGATAAATGATTAGTGAAGCTCCACGTGGAGCTTCACTTTTTAGGAACCCACGGTTCCTAACCCCCGCCTGCGGCGGGGTGTTCTCCTCCACGGGAAAACTCACGTTTTCCCGATCCCTTTCCTACAATTCGCATTCATCCATCCCGACGTAACATCGGGGTGGCTTTCTGCGAATTGAGTAAATGGATAAAAGAAACAATTGGGGACGGTTCTATCTCGACAAGCTCGATACAGGTTTTTTGAACCATATTTTTTCTAAAATTTATGCTATAATGAATTCAAGGGGAAAAAGGAGGCGGTCAACCGTCTTTTTTGTGTAAAATTAAACTACGACACAGATTATTATGGGTAATGCAAAGATTCAATAGAGTGGTATAATCGCCGAAAAACATAATAAAATATTAGTTAATTCAGTAAAATTTCTTTAAACCCTCTTTTACTCTATAATAGTTTGAAAATGTCAAAAAATAGAACCTCAATTTTATTATGTCTTCCTAATAAATATGTAATATTATAATAGCGCTGGACGGAGAGGGACTTTTTTAAAATTGATGCCCCCTTGACAAGCTAGAGGGCATTTTGGTAAAATGGTCTCGCCTAGAAAATCTCGTTTGAATATGCTTTGCATAATAGTCTGTTAACATAATACAAATTAAGTTTGAAAATTAAAAATTTGGAGGAACTATCTATGGCGGACACAAACAATCCTTTTGAGAAACTTATAGTTGATGATTCTCAGGAAGCAAATAAGGAGGAGTTGGCAAATCTTATTGGTCCTTATGTTTATTTTATTAGATCGAATCATGCCGTAGAATTTAAGCCTGAAATTCGTGATTTACCTAATAAGCTAAAGATACTTATTGTGTTAGCTTCATTCAAAGCCAAATCTTATATTTTTGATACAGATGAAAAGATAAAAAGGGTTGAAGCCAAATATGAAAATAAATTAGATGCTT
>JAPLVI010000036.1 GCA_026397195.1 Candidatus Berkelbacteria bacterium
CTGCGGCGGGGTATCAGGGCGGTTCGTTGGTAAAGTTGCAGCCCGCTGCATTTACTTGCCTTCATCCTCGAGGCAAGCTTCGGGGTATTCAGGCTAATATCCAATAAAATATGAATAACAATAAGATTACAGTATTGGCCATTGAAACGAGCTGCGATGAGACCGCTGCAGCTATTTTGGTTAGTCCGAAAAATATTAATAATTTAAAAATCGCGACCCCGAAAATTAAATCAAATATTATTTATTCACAACTCGCACTTCATCAGAGGACAAAGGGTATCGTTCCTGAAGTAGCCTCTCGAGCTCATAGTGAAAAAATTATATTGGTAATAAAGAAAGTGATCGAAAAAGCAAGGATTGAACTTAAGGATATAGATATTATTGCAGTTACGGTCGGCCCAGGCCTTATTGGTTCATTATTGGTGGGGGTTGATACTGCTAAAACTTTAGCCTATGTTCTTGATAAACCAATTATCCCAATAGATCATATTGAGGCTCATATCTATGCTAGTTTTATCAATGAACCCGACCTCGCAGCAAGCTGCGAGGTATCAGGGCGGAGATCGTTTCTAAGTTGCAGCTCCGCTGCATCTATTGGCCTTCATCCTCGAGGCAAGCCTCGAAGTATTCAGGCGAAATCCAATAAAACGAAGAAAACAGAAATTTTTCCTGCCATCGCCCTAGTTGTATCTGGTGGGCATACTTCAATATTATTAATGCGCGGCCACGGGGATTATAAATTATTGGGTGCGACGATTGATGATGCTGCCGGTGAAGCTTTTGATAAAGTGGCTAAAATATTAAATTTGCCTTATCCGGGTGGACCAAATATTTCTCTTGAAGCCAAAAAAGGTAAAAGATCAAAACAAAAACAAAAGATAGAATTTCCTCGTCCAATGATTGACTCGGACAATCTAGATTTTTCATTTTCGGGATTAAAGACAGCTGTTTTATATAAAATTCGCGACCTAGGCCCAAAAGGATTTCGACTTCTTAGACCCGAATTAGCTTTCCAATTTCAAAAAGCAATCATAGAAGTTCTTGTTGAAAAAGTAACCAAAGCAGCAAGGAAATATGGAGCCAGATCTGTTATTCTTGGCGGTGGAGTGGTAGCCAATGAGCAATTACGCCTGGAAATGAGAAAAAAAATTAAAAAAATTAGACCAAAAATTAAACTATTCATTCCTGATTTTAAATTTTGTACTGATAATGCAGTTATTGTTGGTGTTTGTGCTTATTATCGCTATTTAAAAAATAAGAATTGTCTTAGAAATTATAAATTAGTTAAGGTTGATCTTAACCCCAAACTTTAGTTATTTGGGTCTTTAAAATTAATCAAAATATGGTAGAATTAAGATACTGAAATATCATTTTCATGTCGAAGAAGCCACTAGCAAAAAAATACGAACCAAAAGAGACCGAAAAAGCAATTTATTCTGCTTGGGAGGAAGCTGGCTATTTTAATCCCGACCGTCTGCCGAAGGATCTTTGCTCAGAGAAAGCGAAACCTTTCACCATCGTTCTCCCGCCACCTAATATAACCGGTTCACTTCATATGGGTCATGCATTGAACGCGACGATTCAAGATGTTTTGATTCGTTATTATCGGATGAAGGGTTACCGCACCTTATGGGTCCCAGGTTTAGACCATGCTGGTATTGCCACCCAAAATATGGTTGAAAAAGAGCTGGCTAAGTCTGGTAAAACGAGACATGATGTTGGGAGGGCAGAGCTTTTAAAGCTTTTAAAGGATTGGGAAAAGAAATATTCTCTAAGAATTATCAGTCAATTTAAGAGGATTGGTGCTTCCTGCGACTGGTCACGAACGCACTATACCCTTGATGAAGGTTACTCGAGAGCGGTTAAAAAGGCCTTTATTCTTTATAAACGAAAAGGATATATTAAAAGGGGCCAACGCGTTGTTAACTGGTGTCCGCGATGCAAGACCGCTCTTTCAGATATTGAAGTCGAACACAAGGAAGATAAAGGGAAACTTTATTATATAAAATATAGACTTTTAAAACGAAAAAAAGATAAGCGTTTTGAATATTTGACAATTGCCACCACTCGACCAGAGACGCTTTTGGGTGATACGGCGGTAGCAGTTAACCCAGAAGACAAACGTTATAAAAGATATGTTGGTCGCAAGATTTTCATTCCATTAATTAAAAGAAAAGTTAAAGTTATTGAAGATTCTGCAATAGACCCGAAATTTGGTACCGGTGCATTGAAGGTGACTCCAGCTCATGATGGAAAAGATTTTGAAATTGGTGAACGTCATGGATTAAAGCGTATAAATGTGATTGATGAAGAAGCAGAAATGATAGGTTCTATTCCTCTTAAATATCGTGGTTTAGATCGTTTTAAAGCAAGAGAAAAAGTAGTAGAAGATTTGAGAAAAGAAAAAATTCTAGTCAAAGTTGAATCAATTAAGCATAAAACCCCATATTGTTATCGTTGTGGCGAAATGATTGAACCTTTGATTTCCAAGCAATGGTTTCTTTCGATGAAAAAATTAGCAGAACCCGCGATCAAGCTTATTAAAGATGACAAAATTAAATTTGTTCCATATCGTTTCAAAAAAGTATATTTACGTTGGATGAAAGAAATTCATGATTGGTGTATTTCCCGTCAGATTTGGTGGGGCCATAAAATCCCTATTAAAAATGAGGAAGATGTACTTGATACTTGGTTTTCATCAGCTCTTTGGCCATTTGCTTCTCTCGGTTGGCCCCAGAAAACGAAAGATCTCCAAACTTTTTATCCGACTTCCGTTCTGTCGACGGCTAAAGATATCATCTTTTTGTGGGTAGCAAGGATGATCTTTTCAGGTTTGTTTTTTATGGATGAGATACCTTTCCATACTGTTTATGTTCATCCAACTATTCTTAATGCTGAAGGCAAAAGAATGAGTAAATCTCTTGGTACCGGGATTGATCCTTTGGATTTAGTTGAAAAATATGGCGCTGATGCAACAAGGTTTGGCCTCGTCGCCAAAACAGGACATAACCAGGAGATAAGATACTCTGAATCGTCGATTGTTGCTGGACGAAATTTTTCGAATAAAATGCTCAATGCCACCCGTTTTGTTTTAATGAATATCGAAAAAAATAAAATTAAAAGTCTTAAAATTGATAATAAAATTTTCTTAGATAAAAAAATAATTAAGCTTAAAGCCAACAAAAAAACAATTGACCTATTTGCCAAAACCAAAACTGAAATAGAAAAAAGGATCTTAGATTTTCGTTTTAATTTAGCAACAAAGGCGATTTACGAATTTTTCTGGCATCAATTTTGTGATAAATGTATTGAGGCTAATAAGGATGTTCTTTATCAAGGCGATGAATTAGACAGAAAAAAAACGTTAGAGTTTTTAATAACCATAATCGCCAATTCACTTAAACTTACCCATCCTTTTATGCCTTTTGTCACTGAACATTTGTGGACAGAGCTAAATAAAGCGCTTGAGATTAAAGAGAAGCCTCTCATCGTTAGCCATTGGCCAAACTAAATTTAGATATTGCGTAATTATTACGTAAGAAAATGCCCAAGAAAAGAAAATTAGTTCTAATCGATGGCCACGCGATTATTCATCGAGCTTTCCACGCCATGCCACACTTAACCACACCCAAAGGTGAGTTAGTTAATGGTGTCTATGGATTTTCAATGATACTTTTGAATGTCCTTAGAGAGATTAAACCGACCCATATTGTCGTAGCACTCGATATTGGTGGTGAAACAGTGAGGCATAAAATATTTGAGGATTACAAAGCTCATCGGATCAAAGCCCCTGATGAAATGAACAATCAAGTACCAAGAATAAAGGAGGTTTTAAGCGCTTTTAATATACCAGCCTATGAAAGAAAGGGATTTGAGGCAGATGATATTATCGGTACCTTAGCTCACCAAGCAGAAAAATATAAATACCTGGAGACATTTATTGTCACCGGAGATCTTGATACATTACAGCTTGTTTCGCCTAAGACCAAAATCTTTACTATGAGAAGGGGTTTGACTGATACCATAATTTACGATGAAAAAT
>JAPLVI010000128.1 GCA_026397195.1 Candidatus Berkelbacteria bacterium
GGAAAAAAAGAAATAGCTTATAGGTTTTAGGTTATAGTTAATAGGGGTTAACCGCCGAAAGGCGGTTTTTTATGCTAAAAAAGACTCCTCGGGAGCCGAGGAGCTTGGGTTCGTTTGAGCAGTTGGGAGGGGTCGGGAGCGGGTCGGTGTCAGCCAGAGGGAGTGGTGAAAGCGCGTACATAGACGTCACGCACGCGCCACTGGTAGCCACCATGTTCGTAGTACATGGGGATGTTGACGCGGCCGATCTCCTTGTCGCCTGAACGAAGAGAGATGTAGAGTCTGACATCTGTGTCTTTCTTGTCAGGCGGAAAGGTGATGACCTTGTCGGCCGTCCCCTTGAGCGGGTGAACCGTCACCTCACAATCGACAACAAGGTAGGTGGTAATCGGAGGACTGCTGGGGGCATCACCTCTCGTATTGCACCACTCGGCGCCGACTGCTTTGACCGAGCAGTTAGCGGTGTCAGCTTTGCCCGGGTGGACGATCGACTTACCGACGATCGCCTTGACTGCGAGTTCTTGCTCGGCTGGCGGTCTTGGGCGATAGAAGATCGCCCAGCCAACCGCAAGGACGACGCCAAACACGATCAGGATGACGATTGCCGCCACGGCAGGACTTACTTGTTTCTGGTTGCCTTCGCACATCGGGGATCCCTCCCGCAGTATAGGCGTTTGGACATCAACGAAATACTAACAGAGAAAAACACTTATGTCAATATTTCGGTTTCTGTTTTTGATTGATTATTTTGTAATTATCAGGTTATACTAATAATGTATGGATATTGATAAAGTCAAAAAAGAAACCGAGGAAAGAATTAGAGAAATAGATTCTAAACTTGGCAAAGCCGAGATTATTTGTGATGCGCGAAAAATGGGGCTCTTGGGTAAAGAGTCAACTAGACTCAAAGAGCTTTTATCTAAAATCGAGAAGTATAAAAAACTTGAAAATGATATTGTTGGAGCCAGAGGTCTGGCAGATACTAATGATGAAGAGATAAAAAAGATGGCAAGTGAGGAACTAGCTAATTTAGAAACAGAAAAGAAATCTCTGGAACAAGAGATAAAAATTACTTCAATCCCGGTCGACCCTGACGATGATAAAAGCACCATTATTGAAATTAGAGCCGGCACTGGCGGAGACGAAGCTGAATTATTTGCCTCTGATTTATTTAGAATGTATTCACGATATGCGGAAAGAAAAGGATACAAAATGGAAGTACAAAATACCAGCCGCTCGACACTGGGAGGGATTAAAGAAATAATCGGTGAGATAAAAGGCCGCGGAACTTATGGGAACTTGAAATTTGAGGGCGGAGTGCATCGGGTGCAGAGAATACCCTCAACCGAAAAATCGGGCAGAATTCATACCTCGGCCGCCACCGTGGCGGTTTTCCCTGAAGCCGAAGCGCGTGATATTAAAATAAAGAACGAAGATTTAAAAATTGATACTTATCGCGCTTCTGGACACGGCGGGCAAAGCGTCAATACTACCGATTCAGCCGTCCGCATCACTCACCTGCCGACGGAGACAGTTGTCGTTTGTCAAGACGAGCGAAGCCAGCTCAAAAACAAAGAAAAAGCAATGAAGATTTTACGCTCAAGAATTCTCGCCAAACAGCAAGAAGATGAAGCTAAAACTAAAGGCGAGGTCAGAAAGCTAATGGTCGGCTCGGGCGACCGCTCGGAGAAAATTAGAACTTATAATTTCCCCCAGGACAG
>JAPLVI010000117.1 GCA_026397195.1 Candidatus Berkelbacteria bacterium
AATTTCCCCCAGGACAGAGTGACCGACCACCGTATACACCTGACCTTACATAATATCGTTAAAATTATGGACGGAGATTTGGATAAATTAATTTCTGTGCTCAAAAACGAAGCAGAAAAAGAAATGGTAAATGAAAATCAGACAAGCTCTAATTTGGGGAGCTAAAGAATTAAAAAAATTTGAGTCCTCGGCCCTAGATGCCGAGGTTTTGCTTGTTTTCTGCATGAAAAAGGACAAGGCCTGGCTTTTTTCGCATTTGGATGTTGATTTATCGGCAAAATTAATAAAAAAATATAAAAAATTAATATCTCGGCGGAAAAAAGAAGAACCAATCGCTCATATTACTCATCACAAAGAGTTTTTCGGCCTTGATTTTTATGTTGATAAAAATGTTTTAATTCCCAGACCGGCAACAGAAATTTTAGTTGAAAACGGACTAAAATTTCTGGAATCAAGAATTAAGAATCAGGAATTAAGAATACTAGATCTCGGTACCGGAGCAGGGGCTATCGCAATTTCAATCGCTAAAAATATTCAAATTGCTAGTTACAAGTTACCAGTTTCTATTTACGCAACCGATATCTCCCAACAAGCACTCAAAATTGCCAAAAAAAACGCTAAAAAACATAGAGTCTCCTCAAAAATCAAGTTCATCCATTCTGACTTATTCGATAATCTTCATGAGATAAAATTTGATTTAATAATCGCCAATCTTCCTTATCTTGATTCGAGATGGATATTTAAAGAATTAAGATTTGAACCCCAAAAAGCACTCTATGGCGGTAAAAATGGGCTTGAAATCATTGAAAAATTTCTGCGAGAGGCTAATTATCACTTATCACAAAAGGGGATAATCTTAATTGAATTTGACCCTAGACAAAAAAACGAAATAAAAAAATTGGCAAAAAAATATTTACCAAGCAAAAAAATATCTCTTATTAAAGACCTAACAAAATTTGACAGGGTGATGATTTTAAGGTAATATATGAGTGGTCATCGGAGAAGGAGGTGGTCAACTTGAGCCACCAGTGGCTTGATGATTTCAGAACGTGTCCCCTTTGCCGTCGAAGACGTGTCAAGAGAAGACCCCCCGCCCAACCAGACCTTCCTCAGGGAACGTCCAAGGAGTTCAACTGTGGACTTAGCCTCTCTACGAACAACTCCGGCGACCTCTTTGCCGAGTTCTCGTTGAGGAGGCAGAGACACCGCGTCCTCATCGCCCGAGGAAACGAAGAACTGACCCTGACCCGTGGCGATATCAGGAGGCTGCTCATCACCGCAGTCCACAATGCCTGGATCGACCAGCAGACAAGCAAGGGACGCAGTCACCGACTCCAAAGGACCTCCAACCCACATGACCTGAGAAGGTCACCACGTCAGAGCAGAACCAGAAAGACCCGGCATGCCGATGTCGTCAACGTCTAAAGGGAGGGTTCTCTCGCGATGACCACAGCCACAACAAGCCCATAGGGTAACTACTACAAACAACGAACCACACCCTTGGGCTTTTTAATATATTTGGCAGGCAGTGCCAAGAGATTAACCCTGCCAAAATCCGTTTCTGAAATAACAGGACATAGTCCGTTTTTCAGAAAGGATGTCGGCGGGTTTTTAGATGTTGGCTTTATCCGTACTTGAGAGTTTTACTTTGGTTTTATTTTCCTGTCCATTTCTTTGATAAGTAAGTTCAATCTCGTCATTGGGCTGATATTTTTGCAAAAGCCGGGTTAAAGAATGGGTTGAATCTATTTTTTCTCCATTAACAGCAATGATTATATCTCCCTGCTTAATTCCGGCCTGATCGGCTGGTCCACCGGCAACAACTGCGGGTTGACCAAGCGAATTAGAGTAAACATAAGCTCCATAATCGACGGAAATATTATTGCTTTTTGAAATATCAGGATTTAGTGAAACATATCTTACTCCAAGGTAAGGGCGAACAATTTTACCCGTCCTCTTAATACTTTCCATTGCGCTCTGGGCAATAGTTGAGGGTATAGCGAAACCAATATTCTGCGCTTGTTGGGCAACAGCGACATTTACGCCGACTACCTGGCCTTCGAGATTTAAAAGTGGACCGCCAGAATTGCCTGAATTAATGGCTGCATCTGTCTGCAAAAGTCCGTCAAGTGTTTCTTGAGAAGCACCTGTTGTGTCTGAAGCAGTAATACTTCTTTCTTTGGCCGAAAGCACGCCTGTGGTGACGGTATTTTGAAACTCGCCCAGGGCATTGCCAATAGCAATTACCGTTTGTCCAATTTTCATATCTTCAGGATCACCAAACGAAACAACTGGCAAATCTTTAGCATCAATTTTGATGACGGCTAAATCATTAAAGGGGTCTGTTGATTGAATCGTCGCCGAATAACTCTTGCCGCTATTTAAATAAACTACATATTTGGCCGAGGCGTTCGAAACAACATGTTTATTGGTCATAATTAAACCATCAGAAGTGATAATGAAACCCGTGCCTGCACTACGTTCAGTCGTGGTGGTGTTAAAAAAACCTGGCACTTCGGCAGTGGCAATAATACTTACCACCGAGGGATTAACTTTCTCCACCGCATCAATTACTTTCGAACTTTCCTCGAGTGTTAATTTTTCAGTAACGGTTGTCGGGATAGAGCCCGCCTGATCTTTTAAGAACGGTTTTAAGAGATTGCCCCCCCTAGAAAGCAAAAGATAAACTCCACCTCCGCCACCAATTACACCAAAGATCAGACTTAAAATTATGACGGCTATTACTCCTTTAAAACCCAATCCTTTGCGAGAATTGGTGGGCTCCAAAGGAACTGGTTCTTTATCCCCCTCTGAAATCTTAACGTCTTCCATTTTTTATCCTTTCATATTATTTATTATTTATTTATTGCATACCTTTTGGTGATTTCATTAAGATATCTCCAATTGAGCGGAAAAATTCTCCTACAGCCGGAAGTCCGCCCAGTTTTGAAAATAGATAAGCTAATATATAAATCAAAATTGTCGCACCAATAATAAAACCAAAGCCTCTGGCAATGCCGGCAACAAATGACTTCCAGATAATCCGCCAAGGATGCTGTGCCTGATCAATATATTCATAAAAACGAACTCGCTCTAAGGCATCGGCAATTTCCTGCATTGATTCATAGGCGGAACGGGGAGCTTTTTTATCAGTAACAAAATCTTTTTTACTCAAATACCCCTCCAAAATTATTTTTTTCCCGCAAAGCGGATTTCTGCCCGCGGGACAACCCCCTCTAAGCTCTAATTTACCATTTTAGCATGTCTGTTAAGATCTCGTGAGTGATAACCGGATTCGCCTGTCCTTTTGTCTCTTTCATTACCTGCCCAACGAGAAATCCTAAAGCTTGGGCCTTTCCTTTTTTATAATCAGCCACCGGGCCGGGATTCGATTTTATCACTTTTTCTACTATTTGTTTTAACTCTTCTTCATCACTAACTTGTTTTAAGCCCTTTTCTCTAATAATTGTTTTAGCGCTTGCTCCTTTTTCAATCATCTCTGGCAAAATCTCTTTTAAGATATTGTTAGAAATTTCCCCTTTAGAGACAAGGGTCAATGCTTCAAGTAAAAGTTTCGGTTCAATTAAATTTTTTGCCCGCTCATTAATCATCAAGTCATAGACTTTATGCGGTTCTCCACCTAGTTTTATCACTTCATCAAAATAATCACTATATGATTTCTTGGCAATAATTGTTTCAACTGCTTTTGGGCTAAGATTAAGTTTTAGATATCGCTTGCGTTTTTCTTCTGGCAATTCAGAAATTTCTTTTTTGATTTCTTCTAAATCAATTTCGTTTTCGCCTTTGCCAACTTTAATTGGAGGAACATCTGGTTCAGGAAAATAACGGTAATCCGATGCTTCTTCTTTGCGCCGCATTGCTCTCGTCTCTCCCTTCTTATCGTCCCATGATCTTGTCTGTTTACCTTTTTGTTTTTTTAGATTGTCGAAATCATCTTTTAATCGTTTGTCTTCGAAAGATAGGGCACCCTCAACCGCACGGAAAGAATTCATATTCTTAATTTCAACAATTGGGGACGAATCATTCTCGTCTCTGATCGAAATATTGGCATCACATCTAAGATGTCCTTTTTCCATATCTGCATCGGAAACTCCTAAATACCTGACGATTAAACGAAGCTCTTTCAAGAAAATTTTGGCTAACTTGGGTGAATCAATGTCAGGCTCGGTGACAATCTCCATCAAGGGAGTGCCACAACGATTCATGTCAATTAAAGTGTGGCCGGCACCTTTGGGATGAATTAATTTTCCCGCGTCTTCCTCAAGATGAACACGATTAATCCGTATTCGTTTTTCCCCTGATTCATGATTCATGATTCTTAATTCGCCGTTTTTACAAAACGGCTGATCATACTGACTAATCTGAAAATTTTTGGGCAGATCAGGATAGAAATAATGCTTGCGGTCGAATTT
>JAPLVI010000075.1 GCA_026397195.1 Candidatus Berkelbacteria bacterium
AAAAGGGATGAAAATTGGGCTGCCTAAAGAATTTTTCGGAGAGGGGATTGAACTAGGAGCAAGAGAAGTAATTGAAAAAGCGATTGAAGATTTGAAGAAATTAGGGGTTAAAGTCGAGGAAACAAGCTTACCTTCAACCAAATATGCCATTGCCATTTATTATATTATTGCCAAGTCAGAAGCTTCATCCAATCTCTCACGTTATGATGGCATTAAATACGGCTCATCAGAAATAAAGAAAGGGAAAGCCCAAGATTTAATTTCTGTTTATTCTAAAACTCGGGGAGATGATTTTGGACCGGAAGCCAAACGCTCGATAATGCTTGGCACCTATACTTTATCTGCCGGCTACTATGACGCCTATTATAAAAAAGCAAGTCAGGTGCGTACCCTTATTAAAGAAGAATACGAAACATTATTTAAAAAATTCGATTTATTAATTTCTCCTGTCTCTCCCACCCCACCATTCAAAATCGGTGAAAAGATAGATGATCCCCTAACAATGTATTTATCTGATGTTCTAACTGTTCCTATTAACCCAGCAGGTATTCCGGCGATGAGTGTGCCAGCCGGATTTACCAAAGATGGATTACCAGTCGGAATGCAGATTATGGGGCCGATGTTAGGTGAAGAAAAAATCCTGAAACTCGCCCACACTTTTGAGCAAGGTCACACTTATATAAAAAATAAGCCAAAATTATGAAAAAGGAATTTAAAATTTTAATCATTTTATCAACTTTAATCTTTATGCTTTGGCCAGCAACGACTTCAGCCGGAGCGCCGATTAATACTCTCTACCAAAGAGATAATGCTATTAGTCAGGGTTATGGCCAAAATATTCGTTTGGATGGGGATTTGGATGGTGATGGAATAGATGATTTTGTCGTCTCGGCTATTTCTTGGAATTTTTTGCAAGGGCGGGTTTTTATTTACTGGGGCGGTTCGTCACTTTCCGCTTCGCCCGATGTGACGATTGAAGGTGAAGGCGGCAGTAATCAATTTGGCGATGGAATGGCTGTCGGTGATTTCAACGGTGATAATATAGATGATCTTGCAATCGGCGCAATCGGTTATGGCGCCAACCGGGGTCGCAGTTATATTTTTTATGGCCGTAGCCGTTCTAATTGGTTAAGTGTAAATAGTGCTAATCAAGCCAACGTCATTATTTCTGGAGAGGTAGGTACGATTGGTCATTTTGGCAATAAAATGGCTTTGGGTGATGTTAATTTGGACGGTTATGATGATTTTTTGATTGGTGCAGAATGGTATGACGTGGAATATGAAGGAAGGGCTTATTTATTCTATGGCGAGGTAACCGATCCGCTCAATCTTGATGCTTCTGCCGCTGATCTAATCATTAATAATGATTTTGGCGCTTGGGTCACGAGCGCTTTAGGAACTGAAGTGGATATTGGCGATATTGGCGGCGATTCTCATCCGGATATAATAATTGCGGTGGATTCTTGGTTGACTGGCGGATTAAACCCTCGGGCTATATCTATCTGGGGATCTGGTTCTTTGAGCGGCACTAAAAATGCTTCAGAATCTGATTTAATTATTACTGGGGGAGCTGGTTTTGAGCTTTTTAGCTATCCCGTAAGGTCGGCCGATCTTAACAATGACGGCAAGGAAGATCTGATCGCCGGGGCCGACCATTTTGGGATAGGCGGCGGAGGGGCAAGGATGTCTATTTTTTTGGGCGGTCCCTCCTTGTCTGGAGCAAAGACAACCGCTGACGCTGATGCGGTGATTATTGGTGAAAATTTAGCTTCATCCGATCTCTTCTCTATGGCCATTGCCACGGGAGATATAAATAATGACAGTATTGATGATTTGATTGTTTCGGCCTATTATTACCCCGATGGTTCCTCTGCGGGCGAAGGCCGGCTTTATGTATTTTTTGGGGGCGAGGAGTTGCTCTCAAAGATTTCTGCCAGTCAAGCTGATTATGCCATTGATCCGCCCGCTGGATATGATCGTTTTGGCTGGTGGGTGAGTGCCGGAGATATTAATGGTGACGGCTGGGATGAATTTTGTAGTGTAGCTCGTCTTTCTGGAGTAAAAACTACCGCTTATATTTTCTCGCTGTCTCATATTCCTCCCGTAGTAACCATCAGCGGACCGACAATTAATTATGCCAACAATCGCGCAGAGGTAAGATTCACGGGTAATGCAGCCGACCCTGATGGCGGCAATATAGAGCACGTCCAGTATTCACTCGATGGTGGCTCGTGGCAAAATGCAATACCTGTTGATGGTTCCTTTGGCTCAACCTCGGAAGATTATTACTTTGATTTAATGATAACAACCAATGGCACGCATACAATTAGAGCTAGAGCAACCGATAGTGAAAATGCCACCACCCTTGAGGCAAATTATGCTGTTTCTAGTTTTATCGTTATTGGTATTCTTCCTGAATCTGGTCAGAGCTTGATAGACTATATTAATAATTTATTACTTTAGAGATGAAAGACAGACGACACAGTTTTAATAAACGTACCTTTTACAAAAAACGTCGTTTTGAACGTTGGGATTCAAAAATCCGCTATTCCAGTCGTCATAAAAGCAATATCAAACCACCCGAACATCAGGTAATTGAAGGATTTTTTGCCGGTCTTTGGGCGCTTATCAAATGGCCATTTTTGCGCCATCAGGCAAAAAAAGCCGAACTGAAAGAGTTGGATAAAGAAAAAGTAAAAGAAAGATGGACAATTGTCGAAAATTTATATAAACGAACTGACTTCCAAGCCGTCATTATTGAAGCAGATAAAATTATAGAATATACGCTTGAACATATGAATTTTGAAGGCGAAAATTACGCACAAAGACTGAAAAGTGCCCAACCGCGGCTGTCGTCAAGCGTTTTCAATTCCCTTTGGCATGCAAGGCGTTCACGAAATCGGGCAATACATGAAATGGAGTATGATATTACTTCATTTGAAGCCAAAAGCGTTAAAGATAAAATAGAAAGAGCCTTAAAAGAATTAAAAGTCCTTTAAAAATGTGGGAAAAAAAAT
>JAPLVI010000081.1 GCA_026397195.1 Candidatus Berkelbacteria bacterium
TTAAAAAGAGACAATTGTCAATATCTTGCATATATGACACAAAAAAACTAGGATAATGATAAAACCCAAAAGTATATAAATAACTTCAGAACAAAAAGTTCTAAACTCTATGCATACCTGTGAGATCAAAATATGAACCGAGTTAGAGAGCTTTAAATTTCTTCGTCAAATGTTTCTTCTTCGTCCTCGTCTCGGCGTCGACGACGCCACCACAAGAAGAATAAAATTAATAAGATGACAAGAATTGGAATCAACCAATATAGAAATTTGTATTTGCTTGCCCCGGCTTCTTCTTGTGCTTCGTTTTTGTCTTTTTCACCTTCTACGCCCCCTGATGGCGAAGGTGAAGGAGAAATTGAAGGCGATGGTGAAGTTGAAACGCCTAATGCCTGTCCGACCCCCTGTGTAAATGCAGCACCGCCCCCTGTTCCACCGGGTGACGGAGATGGCGAAGGAGAATAGGTCGGTTCTGGCTCTTCATTTCCGACAACAAAAGAAAAAACAAGAGTTTCTTTGCCTTGATAATCATTGCCCACGCTATCAGGTAGATAAGCCATTAAATCAACGGTCGCTACTCCTCCTGGTGCGATTGAGCCGATAATTGTGTTTGAATTAGGGGCGGTTGCAATTTGGGCAATCGTTTTATCCCACACCGGCACACCTAAAACTTCAGGGGCAATATGCAGCACTTCAGCCAGCGGGCCTAATGTTCCTGAAACAGCAATAGCAAAAGAATGCGGAATTGTACCTTGATTGGTGATGGTTAAAGTTTTGGTTTCAGAATAACCCGGGGCAATATTGGTCGCCGAAAATAAGGGATCGGTTCCCGGATATTCAATCTTCAGCGGTCCAGCATTTTTAATTTCTGCCGAAACAGAGAAGACATAACTGCCGAAAAATAAAAGCCCGACGACAAATGAAGCCAGAAGTAGAGCTCTAACAGCACCTAATTGTTTTAAAAATTTTTTAGACATTTAATCCTCCTGGTGTCCCATAATTAGAACCTTCTATTTTCCAATATGTTGTATCATTGGCTGATTCATCTATGGTAGTATGCCAACTAGCAGCTGAAGTCCCATCGCCAGGATTATTGTTTCTTGCCATCGATTTTCTGTAAATTCCCGAAGTCAACCCAGCTAAAGGGCTACCAAAACCATCATCAGCTGTATCAATAAGATTAGCAATATTATTCCAATCACCATTGTAAAGTTTTATTTGCAAATCACTGTTTGCCAAGCTGACACTAGGATCGACTAAGGCCGGATCTACATTAAGAGCTGAATTGGTTGAACTCTTGGCATAATTGGAGATTAGAAAATAACCGTTTGAGCCGTTTGCGGGAATGGTGCCACTACCAATCGTTAGCATTAAAACCTCACTACCGCCGGATTTTTTCGTTAGTTGCCAACCCGAAATATCAATCGGAGAGTCGGTCATATTTCGCAGTTCAATCCATTCATCATAAATTTCAGGACCCTCTGAACCCCACGACCCCATCCACATCAATTCATTAATGACCACATCCGGCCCAGTATACCAAGTGCCGGTTGAAAAGTTATTTTCTTCCATTACAGCACTACTCTGGAATACAGAAGTGGTCGCACCGCCAATAGCCGCGGCAATAAAACCAATAATGAAAATACTTAAAAAGATTCTTTTCATTTTT
This sequence comes from Candidatus Berkelbacteria bacterium, assembly GCA_026397195.1. Classification (GTDB taxonomy): domain Bacteria; phylum Patescibacteriota; class UBA1384; order JAHJRZ01; family JAHJRZ01; genus JAHJRZ01. The sequence continues at coordinate 1,667 of JAPLVI010000081.1, forward strand.
TCTCCTTCTTATTGTTTTTCTTTTTACGCTTTTTTATCTCTGAAATTATATTTTGGACCTCACCATAAATAATAATTGTCCCAGGAATCACTATCAAAAAAATCACTC
>JAPLVI010000076.1 GCA_026397195.1 Candidatus Berkelbacteria bacterium
TGGCAAAACCTCTATATAATTTTTCTTTTTTATAAGAGAAATATCAAATTTTTTCGGATCAATAAATACCGGGTAAAAAAGATTTGGACGCTCTGATCTATTGGAATTATTTCCGGTTCTTTGTAATCCGGTAATTTTATAAAGACCTTTTTCATCTTTAAACTTATATTCCTTTATCTTTTGGGGCGATAAAGAAAAATTATTTATTTTTGCTTTGTTTATATCTTTTGCGTAAACCAACATAAATTCACTGCTAGTAGAAAAAAATTCGTCGTCTTGTCTGCCACCAGGATTATGAACGACAGAAATAATTCCGAGCCGATTTTCTCTATTAAAAATCTCGTCTCCCAACAATCCAAGATATAACAATTCGTTATGGTCAATTGCTATACAAATAATGCCATTCTCACTTAATAAGTCAGCTGCTACTTCAAGCCGATTTTTCATAAAGGTAAGCCAAGTAGAATGATTAAAACTATTATTGTAAGTAAATGTATTGGCGACACTATTTGGGTTGTATGGCGGATCGATGTAGATGAGTTTTATTTTGCCTTGAAATTGCTGTTTTAGAGAATGGAGGGCTAAAAGATTGTTGCCTTTGATGATTAAATTTTCCCGGATTGTGCCGTCTTTGTCTCTCTTTAACTGGATTCCCGCTTTCGCGGGAATGACACCGGAGGCGCTATATCTTTTCCAATTTGTTAGAACTTTTGGCGCGAAGAGCTGATCAATTTCATCTTGGGCTAAAATTTCATTAAAAAATATCTCTTTTCGCTTTTCATCTTCTTTTGTCATTCCACCTTCTAAAACACAATCTTTAAAAGGCCAAACAAGTGCCACCTCGTCTCTCTCTTTCAAAAACTTTCCGCCGATATTAAGTCCGATTTTGTTCTGATATTTTGTATAAGAATTTGCTAAAAAATTTTTATCTTGGATATAAGAGACAAAATCATTAATATTAAAAACCCAAACATCTCTAATTTTTGAGAAAAATTTTTCTTTTATTTTTTTATCAGAAAGCAAAAGTTCAACTAAATTTTCATCCGCTTTATAGGCCTTATCAATAATCTTATTTTTCAATAAATCACCTTCTTGGTCAACAAACCTCTTATCTTTTTTCAATAAGAGTTCAATTTTTTTGTAAAATTCTTCCGTCATAAATCTCCTTTTCAATACGTATTATAATACTTACACAAATCAGAGAATAAACAATTTTTGTCTTGAATTTTCATCATTCTTTCTTCAGGTTTTTAGCTGTCTTTTTGATAAACCAAACAAGCTGCCATATTTTTTCATTGTTAAAGACACTCAAATCTTTAATATCATTTTTTTCATCGTATCCTTTTAATGACCGGCAGAATTTGAGATATTCTTCAATTCTTGGCCTTAATTTCTCTATGTCTCGATAGGCTGACTCGGGATACCAGAATTGAAGCCGCTCGTCATTCTGGTATTTAGCACCCATCCCCTTAAAAAAGAGAAATGAAAAATTATTACTATAATTGCTATTCTTTACCAAGTCTTTGTTCACTTGGATGCTTATGGCAAAACCCGATACACGCCACAAAATATTAAAATCAGGTGATTCCTCGAATTCATCTAATAATCTATTTGCGAAGTTTTTCCCGACTGGGGTAAGAATTTGCAAAAAATCTTCTCGATTTATCGGAGTTCTATCAAACTTATCACTTGTTTTTGAACCAGCAACCGCGATATTCTTTCTTGGCGGGTTGACAAGTCTTGGAATCAAAAACTGCTCATCTTTATCGCCAATCAGCTCCATCTCGGCTAAATAGAAATCAATTTCCTGGCCGGTTCGTTCATTGAGATAATTAGCGATATTTTTTAACTCTTCGCTTATTTCATCAACCACAATTAATAGCGTAAAGCTGCCTAACCGGAGCCGTTTTTCAATGCCTTCTTTAAAATCTACTTGAGAAAAATTAGCATCAGCTATGTTTTCTTTGACATAATCAGCCAGACTGCCGTTGAAATTGATTTTTTCGGTGGCTTTGAACTTTTTAAAACAATCCTCGATATCCTGATATGATTTGTTCCAAAGATAAGAGGCGTATCCTAAAACCTGGCCCACAACCGTTCGTTTGGCTTCAGGGTTTTTGTTTAATTTTGTTTCAATAAGAGCAATCTGACCTTCGGGGCTGACAGCTAGAATATCAAGAGAGCCATTTTGCAAGGTAATCTCTTTACCGATAGTAACAAATGGTGAGTCATAGCCGATCTCCTCAAAAGGTAAAGTATTTACATCTTGAACTAATAGATCTTGGAGTTCTAATTCGTCATTGTAATGTTTTTCTTCGACCGGAATCCATTTTTTCTCTTGATTTAAATGAAGGATTTTCATAATTTCACCTCAAATTCTACTAGAAAACAGGTTAAAAGTAAAGATTAAGGCCATGAATTAGAACATTACCAAAACAATAATTTTACCACGTCAGCCAGCCGGAGGTGTTTTTGAAACGGAAAATTTTAGAGTCATCTTTGGTGGAATTTAAAATTTGGCGGTTTTTGCGCCGTCGAGAACGATTTAATTTGCGCCGGATTTTAGTTGTTTCTTTAGTCTGGTCTGCACCTGATTTATTTTTAGACATAATTATTTGGATTTAGTTTCGTTTTTCTCAATTCTCCCCACTTCATTGTCATTCTTCGCTGAAGCTACGAAGACCAAGAAAATTCCGCGGGGCAAGAAAAATCGCCATTTTGATCTTTTATTAACCTTGCTTTAATTTTACCTTAAAATCGCTTAGAAATCAAAAAAAAGCCTGCCGAGGCGGGGTTAAATCAAGACATTGAATCAAGACGCGGATTCCATTATTTTAATTACTTCATTGTCATCTAAATCGTACCAATTTCGATATCCTTGAGCCACAGCCTGGAAAAAGACCGGGGTTTCTAAGCAAATAACCTCATCAGCCTTTTCTCTCATTATCCTAAGAACTTCGCGACCGGCAATCGGAACAGCCCCAACGGTTTTAGCAGCTTTTTTAGCCTTAACTGTTTTAATCGCTGCTTGCATCGTCGAACCCATGGCTAGTCCATCATCAACCAAGATAACAATCTTATCTTCTAGATCAGGTAATTCTCTGCCTTTTCTCAATTTTTTAATCCTTCTTTTTACTTCTTCTTTCTGTTCACTCAAAATCTCAGCTCTAATCTTTTCACTATATTCTAAAGCCGCTGAATGCCAAATTACCTCATCCGTCTCACTAACTGCACCAATACCCGCTTCTGGATTGTCAGGCATTGGTAGTTTGCGGACGATAACTAAATGAAAAGGGCATTTTAACTTTTTGGCAACTTCATAACCAACTGGCACCCCTCCACGAGGTATGGCCAAAACAATCAGATCCTTGCCTTTGTATTTTAAAAGCGCTTGGGCTAACTTTTTTCCAGCATCACTACGATCTTCAAACATTTTTCCGCCCCCATTTCTCTTTAATTTTATTACTTTTCAGGTTGCTTGTAAACAAAAGTTAGCAGTTAACAGATAACAGAGAACAGTAAACATTAAAACTCTCCCACGCTTAACCCGTTCACTACCGTAGTTCGCACTATGGTAGTGTCAAACAAGTGGTCAGATTAGGTCGGGGATGATTCTGGAGCCCTTGGTTTTGAAATTAATCTTGTTAATCGTCCCTTGGCTCATTCCCATAACCGTATTGACTTCTTGATAAGTCTTGCCCTGACGCAGAAGCTTGGCGGCGTAAAAGCGGCGCGAGATGTCTTTGATTTCCGAACTCGACATCTAATCGCGCAGAAAATGCTCGAAATCGGCATCACTTTTAATTTTACTTAAGGCGGCAAAAAAAGCGTTTTTTGCCGCCTGATCAATTCCCGGCTGCGGCATAATATTCAACTAATCTAATATCCCTCTGACTTTATCACTACCGTAGTGCGAAGTATAGTAGTGAACAAAAAGAAGGAATTATACACTAAACACAAGAAATTAAGAGTTCGAAGTTTTGCTTTTCTTTTTCTTAATAATCCCAACTATTATCCAAATTATTCCAATAATAATGATTGTGACCCTTACCTACCTACGAGGTGGGAAAATCATTATACATCCGCTTAGGCCTTTCTGTTATTCCGGCTCTTCATTACACCTTACTTAAAAGTTTCGGCTGATTTCTTGAGTAAATTAACTTGCTCCAACTCCTTCCCTGCAATGATGATATGAATTTTTGCGGGAAAGTCAGGATAATTTCTTAATAAAACTTCACGATGATATGTTTTATCTCTGTCTTCCCACACAAACCAGGTCGCTTTTTCTCCGTCGATCAAGACTTCTTCTTTGCTAATGCTGATTCCTGCCAGTTTATTATTTAGCGGATTTGGATGCTCTCCGATGTAAAGAAGCATTTGTGCATTTTTGTTTTTTGAAACCGTATAATAAACAAAATCCGGCCCTGTTGTTTTTTTTACTTTATATCCCGGTAAAAGTGCCATTTCTATCCCCGGGACTTCATTATTTTTACTCCCATGCGTTCTATATTTTTTTACCATAAAAACTCCTCTTATAATTATTGCAATGATTAAGAATTATTACAAGCATTTTCTTTACCATACACTATTTCTCATCGACTGGACTTATGATTGTTTCTGTAAGAGGAAACTGTTCCTTCAGTGCTTCAATAACTCTCTTAGTCCTTCTGGGATAATATTTCCCAAAATACGTCTCACCAAGTGGGTTCCCGTCAATATCAAAATAGTAGACGGTAGAATCTGGAATCATACAGTTTGATGAATATCCTCCAATATATCCTTCTTTGTTACGATAAATGACAAAGCAATTCCTTGATTCTCTAGAATCAGAACTTTCAAAATCAAGTAGTTTCTGATTTACTGTCTGTGAAGTTTTAAAATGCACTGGTTTCATAAGTTATAGAATTCCAAGTTGGCCGAAATTTAATACGTCTACCTACCCACGAGGTGGAAACCCCGAGGTGGGTATTTATTTACTATAAAAATGCCATCTCGTCCCAAACTTTACCACTTTTCAGGTTAAAAGGCAATATTTAAACGCGAAACTAAAGAACTTATGAACAAAAGAACTTAAGAACGGAAAACGAGAAATTTTTTAGAGTGAATTTAGGGGGCAATGGCAATAACGCCGGTTTTATCTCCTAAACCCAATGAATCCTTTTTTAGCTCTTTGGTTTCGCCATACCCATACATGGTCAAATCTTTATCGGCTGAAGAGTAGAGATCATCAAGACCGACCCAGTGGCCGAATTCGTGGGTGGCGATATTTTGCACGTCATAATCACCAGTCGTTCCGCCGCAGTCGCCTGCAGAGATATTGGTTAAATCCCACTTATAATTTTGGTTGAAGACCGTATCTGCTTCGACCAGTTGACCATTAGAGGAGTTATACCAAGCGTAAGTAATAGCCAAAGCGCTGTTCATGATTGATTTCCAAAGAATGGCATTGGTACCGTCATATTTGGCTGTTTTGGCGGTGGTTGTGCCACCATCAGTGAAGATTTGGTTAGGATCAGCTGCGTTCCAAGTGCCAAATGAATCTGCTATCGCATTTTTGACTTCTGAATCAGTTAGATTTTTAGGTTTTGTGCTGAGATTAATCTTATAACTCATACCCGAGGACGGCATTTGCCAACCAGCCAGACCGAAATCGCTAACTTGGTCATTGGTGGTGACAGTGCAATTGGAGGGCGGTAGCGGTTTGCCATGACCTTGAGGATCGTGGACGAAAGTCTTGAGAACAATGTCATCTTTTTGCGCGATGGCCACCCCGAGATTTGAGAGACCAGAATAGAAAGCGACAACTAAAACGATTAAACTTAAGAGTAATATTTTCTTTCCGCCAGAGGCGGACTTCACTCTGTTTCGCATTTTTTTCCTTTCTCCCCATTATTGTTTCTATTCTCCTCTTTTTTGGATAAAAAAGCAAGAACTGCGTTCAGAGAACAGCCCCAAAGGGGTCCCTTTGGGATAAACAGTAAGCAGATAACAGAAATTCACTTGACTTTTAGGTGATATTGAGTAATATGTAGGCGAGTTGTGGCACTACGAATGCTTCGGCCTTTGAGGAGGTCACGGTCATGAGACGTCATCGGGGGTTTACCCTCATCGAACTCTTGGTCGTCATTGCGATCATCGCGATCCTCGCGGCGATCCTCTTCCCCGTGTTTGCCCGTGCGCGCGAGAAGGCGCGGCAGGCGAGCTGCCAGTCCAACCTGAAGCAGCTCGGTCTCGGTATGCTGATGTACGTCCAGGACTTCGACGAACGCTTCCCCAGCGGCCCGTACAGCGCGGGCGGCGCGACTGGCCCCAACTGGGACGGCAACATCATCCACAACGGCTGGGGATGGATGGTCGACGCGAACTGGCGCAGCCAGGTTCCGAGCCAGATCTTCCTGCGCGACGTCATCAACCCCTACATCAAGAACAACCAGCTCTGGCTCTGCCCCAGTGATTCGCGGACGGACAACTGGAGCAGCTACAACCCCAAGATGTGGCTCTACTGGACCGGCCCCAAGCTTTCCCAGTACACCGCGCCGGCGAACTGCGTCATGTGGCATGAGGAGGAGAGCAATCACGGCCCGACCCGCGACAACGCCTGCTGCTACCGCTCGCAACATAACGTCTGCTTCGTCGACGGCCACGTCAAGTTCATCCGCCACAGCACGTACCTGCAGCGCATCGACAACAACAACACCTCGTGGGACCTGCACTGGTACTGGAACCTCGACCGCGGCGACTACTGATCGTGGTCCCATGCAAGTGCAACCCAAAGTCCACAACGTCTTGGTCCGAGCGACCGTTTCCCCTCATGGGGCGATCGCCCGGACTTTTTTTATTTAAAAAATCCCAAATTATAAGAAAATTTAAGCTTGAGCTGGCTGAAAGGCGATCGGTGACGGACCTCGATCAGCACCAAACATTCGCGGCAGTAGATCATTGTCTTGGTGCCTTCGACGTCCGTTCCTTCGGGATACATCAGCAGGGCCTTGTCGTCATCCCTCCTCATCCTGCCTTCAGCGGCAAGCTGTTGGACGAGGGGAAGCATATGCTTCCGGTAGCGCTCTTCGAAGTCGTCATCTGGCTTACCCATTGTCTGTTCCCCCTTTCGGGTTATCCCTTCCTCAACTGAGGACAAAGTAGTACGGGGTTTTGAGCTCCTGCTTGAGCAGGGCATGCAGCTCCGTCTTGGTCGTGGGCTTGACGTGCCAATCTGTGTCGGATGCCTGGAAAGCGTTGAGCTCGGCGTCCTCGGCAAGAACATATTGCACGAATTCTCGCCGTCCCTCGACATCGGCTGGCGGCACTTCCTCCGGGATTTTGTCCCAGTAGCCATCGCATCTTAGGACATTATTGGCGAGGCGGATGAGGTTATCCGGCATCTCGGCAAAGAACTTTAGACAGCCCTCCTTGCCTGCGCCGTTACCAGAGGTCTCTGGGAAGTAGGCGGGAACAAGCTCTAGCCTACGCAGGATGCCGTAGATGCGCAGACGCTGAGGAGGGGGTGGCGGGACAGCGCGGCTGGCTTCATACTGCTCAATGTCGCGCTTTACTTTGACAAAGAAGACCATACCCGCCAGGACGTTGAGCCAGACCGGGGTGATCGCAAAGCCACTAAAGACAAGGGCGATCAGCGGCAGAATGACGACGAGCAGTATCTTGAGGGCTAAGAACTCCCTCGGCTGAGCTGTCATCCGAGCTACCAGCTCCTCGCGGGTTGACATGTTCCTGGGCAGCTTTTTGTACGGCGCTTGCTTGAACAAGTCGCCAAAGACAGCATACGCCAGAAGCAGGACCGGCACCTCATAGTAGAAAGGCGTCCGGTCGACGAGCATGGTGGCGAGCGTTAGCGCGGCGACAGCTGCAGCACTCCAGAACATCGGGCGCTGCTTCTTGGCAGCTTTAGCCGCTGTTTCGACCGGTACATAGGCAACGAAGATTTCCATATCCTTGCCTTTCTCCTTCGAGAGCTCGGTGCTACAACGTCCTGATAATATCATTTATTTTGTTTATTGTCAATGGTCGAGTGAGGAATAATGTGAGCCCGCGCTCTTTTTTTAAAAAAATCCCAAATTCTACCCTAAATATGGTCAAAAAGCAAGGGATTATCAATCTTATTGACAAAAT
>JAPLVI010000171.1 GCA_026397195.1 Candidatus Berkelbacteria bacterium
AGTCAGGCTAAGCAATACATAGAGGATCTATGGGAAAAACAGTTGGGGAGACGATAAGAGAAATCACTAGGCACCATTTGTGCGAGCAAAATGGCTTAGTGTTAGGTCAGGCGTTGACCGCGGTGGGTTGGGTCAATCACACGGTGCCTGATTGTCAGGGGGTGATCGAGCTTTCGATGGCGGATGTTGCCGGCTCGGGGATTGCCGTTGGCGCGGCCTTAGCGGGAAGACGTCCGATTTTTATTTTAAGATTTCAGGATTTTATTTTTCTCAACGGCAGCATGATTGTTAATTACGCGGCGAAAACAAAAGAATTTTTCGGAAAAGGCACGCCCATTTTTTTAAGACTTATTGCCATGGAGGGAAAAGGATTTGGCCCGGTGCATTCCGGTAAATTGCACAGCATTCTTATGCATTTTCCGGGGCTTCGCGTTTGTTCGCCAATGACCCCCAAAGAATACACGGAGTGTTGGAAGATATTTATGGAGCATGATGATCCGATGATTGTCAGTGAACATCGTTGTAGTTTTAATAATACGGAAGAAATGCCGGATAGTATAAAAAATGACGCCGATGTCACACTTTATGCTGTATCGGCAGCCAGATTCAATGTAGCGAGAGCCGCTGAAATTTTAGCCCAAAACGGACTTAGTTGCAATGTCATCCATATTATGTGGCTGAAGCCTTTTCTTCTTACGGAGAGACTCGTGGGACCCTTAGTAAAAAGTAAGGTTGGAATAGTGGTTGATTCAGGATTTGAGACGGCGGGCGCTTCCCAATCGATTGCTTATGAACTAATGTTTAAAACCGGCATTCCCGTCAGAGCCTTGGGGCTATATGATAAATCCTCCGGAGTGACTTCGGAAACCGAGAATTTAACCCCTGACGGTCAGAGAATAGCAGACGTGGCGAGAGAGCTGTATGAAGATAAAGTTAAGCGAAAGATCAAAAATGTATGAAATCAAAAATAAAAGTCGGAACTGTTCAAATAAACAATAGTTTTGCCAATCAGTGTTATTTCCCTTACTCCGTCGGTATTTTGCAAGCGTTTAATCAGAGATATACGGAAGAGCCTGATCGTTTTGAATTTTTACCTTCGATTTATTCGAGAGTTTCCGCAACCATAGCCGTGGAAAGTCTTTTAAAGGCTGATATTGCGTGTTTCAGCGTTTACGCTTGGAACATGAAAATTTCTCAAAAAATAGCCGGAGAGCTCAAGAAAAATAAATCTGAGATGCTTATTGTTTTTGGCGGACCCCAAGTGCCTAGCCGAGAAACGGAGAATTTTTTACGCGAGAACCCCTTTATTGATATTGTCTGTCATGATGAAGGCGAGCAGGTTTTTTTAAATATTTTGAAAAATTTTAATAATCGCGAATGGTCAAAAATACCTTCGGTAAGTTTTATCGATGCCGAGGGTAAGTTTGTACAGAATCTTGCCTGTGGCAGGATTTCCGATCTCGACAGAATTCCTTCTCCTTATTTGGAAGGGGTCTTTGATTCCCTGATAGAGGAAAACCCTCAAACGGGCTGGGTAGCGTTGTGGGAAACTAACCGAGGCTGTCCCTTTAGGTGTGCCTATTGTGACTGGGGCTCAGAAATTAAAAGCCGGATATCTGTTTTTGATTTGGACAGACTTTTTAAAGAGATCGATTGGTTTAGTAATCATAAGGTGGAATTCGTATTTTGTTGCGATGCTAATTTCGGTATTTTAGACAGGGATATTGAAATAGTTAAGTATTTTGCTCGGAATAAACGCCGCTTTGGTTATCCTAAAGCTCTTTCGGTCCAGAGCACAAAAAATTTTACGGCACGCGCTTATGAGATATACAAAGTAATGTCCGAAGCAGGAATCAATAAGGGGTTGGCTCTTTCGCTTCAATCGTTGAATGAGGATACTTTGGGAGCCATTGGGCGGCAGAACATTCACATCAATGAATTTAAAGAAATCCAGCAAAAATTAACCTCTTTGAATATTGAGACTTTTACCGATATCATTTTGGGTTTACCCAACGAAACTTATCAAAGCTTTGCCCAAGGGGTTTCTGCCGTCATTGAAAATGGCCAGCATAATAGGATTCAGTTTAATAATTTATCAATCCTTCCCAACGCAGAGATGGGCGACTCCGAGTATCAAAATAAATTCGGATTTGATATTGTGGAAACCCGAATTATCAATATCCATGGCAGCCTCACCGATGCTCACAATGAAGTTTTCGAAACACAAAAATTAGTGGTGGGAACAAGGACGATGCCTAAAGCCGAATGGATAAAAACCAGGACTTTTAGCTGGATGGCGGCCTTGTTACATTTCAATAAATTACTGCAGATTCCTTTTATTATTTTGCATAGTGTTTATTCGTTAAGTTATCGCGAATTAGTCGAAGTGTTTTTACAAGAAAATATTGATCGGCCCATTCTTTCCGGTATAAATTCATTTTTCATTAATAAAGCTAAGGCCATACAAAACGGCGAAGAAGAGTTCTGCGAATCAAAACAATGGCTGAATATTTGGTGGCCGGCCGACGAATTAATGTTCATTAAGCTTTGTACCGAGGATACATTAGCTCAGTTCTATCAAGAGGCCCGACGAGCCATAGAAGATTACCTGGATCGCCTCAAAATTTCCGACTATGGATCTGTTCTGGAGGAAGCCATCGTTTTGAATCAAAATTTAGTAAGGCTGCCTTTCCAAAATGAAGACCTAGATATAAAATTAGGCCACAATATCGCAGATGTTTATTATCAGGATTTGAGGGGGGTAGGGCTTTCGCTTACAAAGGGAAATTTTAGCTACCGAATAGACCGGACGACTGAGCGGTGGACATCCTGGGAAAATTGGTGCAGAGAAGTTGTTTGGTATGGAAATAAAAAGGGGGCCTATATTTACAAGTACAAGGCTCTCGACCCGACCGGAAAAGGTTAGCTATGGTGGCAATGGGATTGGACAATAAAAAGATTTTTATAGCGGGCTCAACCGGAATGGCTGGAATGAGTATTTTGAGGTTTGCTCTGGAAAATTGTCCCAAGACAAAAATTTCAGCCTCTTGGCATAATGCAAAACCGATTATTAAGGATTCTCGGATAACCTATGTTCAAGGCGATTTAAAGTCAATCCAGGATTGCCGGAACATGGTGAAGGGATGCGATTGTGCCGTTATGGCCGCGGCTCACGCGGGCGGTGCGGATTTTACGAGACGATTTCCTTGGGAACATATGAGAGAAAATTTATTAATGAATATGCAGATGCTGGAAGCTTTTTGCTTGGAAAAGGTCAAGAGAATTATTTTTATCGGATCAGCTGTCCTCTATCAGGAATTTGAGGGCGGTATCAAAGAAGATGATTTAGACTTAAACAAAGAACCTCATGAAGCTTATTTTGGTTTTGCCTGGGGGATGAGATTTTTGGAAAAAATATGTAAATTTTTGCACAGTAAATATCAAACGGAGATCGTCATCACAAGGACTGCGAACATTTTTGGGCCTTATGATAAATTTAATCCCCACGTTTCTAATTTTACACCCGCGATTATCCGCAAGGCAGTCGATAAAATGGAGCCTTTTGAAGTGTGGGGCAGTCCTCGGGTCACCCGGGATGTTCTTTATGCCGATGATTTTGCCAGAGCCATCATCATGATGGCCGGCGATAATACAATTAAATTCGATATTTTTAATCTCGGTTCCGGAGAGAAGACCACGGTAGGCAAT
>JAPLVI010000095.1 GCA_026397195.1 Candidatus Berkelbacteria bacterium
GTTGCCAAAACAATAGGGATTCTTGTTTACGGCAAATTTGAATTTAATTTTCCAGATGTCAATAAAAAAATCACTATCGATAAGGAAGGTGATTTTGTTTATTACGATGCTGGCGTAACTCACTCTTGGAAAGTGATTGAAGATACTCTTTTAATTTCAATTCGTTGGCCTTCGATTCCGGGTGACCAGAAATAATCTATTTTAATTAGACTGCGTGAATTAATAGAACTTAACGAAATATACGGTTAATATTGTTGCGATTGCATAGTAACACCAAAAAACAAAACTCCATTGTTTAATCTTGAGGTTTTCTTCCTCGTTTTGTTTAGTTTTATTAAAATAAACAAATGACATTATTGTATAAATAATAAACGCTAATATACTTATTATTGTTGCCGCTTTGCTATACCAATCTACTGTTCCTGATTGGACCTGAGTTGGAGATGATTTGATTTTATGGTAATTTATCCAATAAATATATCCATAAGATAGCGCGATAATAAACATATTAATAATGGTTGTCGATTTATGGACCCCAAGGTTTATCTTGCTATCACTGCTATTAATTGATTTAGTTTTTTCTCCCATTTTAATATTGCTGAATTACATCAATATTCTTCTATTCTTGTCATCCTCAATATCAAGAGAAAAGTATTAGCCAAAAATAACCGCCTATTCTATCTACAAATAAAGTAAAAATCAACATTAACAGACAGATTGATGTGATGACGATTAAAATTATATCCAAAATATAAATAAAATAATTGATCTTGTATATTTGAGGATATTTTTTTAAAAAAGGAAGATTAAATCGAGTTTTTTTGTAATAAATTATTAAGATAATGTACCAAATTGTCATTAAAACAATTATGGTGAATGAAGCATACAAAGAGAAAAAAATTGTGGTAGCAATAAAGTCGAGGTCGCGGCAACAGTCTGTGAAGTAAAATAAACACATTATTAATACGAAAATAATTATTAGACTAATGCTCCACAAGAGATCTAATTTTCTCTGGTTACTAATTACCTGGTTTTTTCCGTTATTTTGTACTGATGCCATATTAAAACAATTATCTTTGTATTTTTTCAATTTTTTTCATATATTTAAACCCTTTGGATGACATCAATATTCTTTCGGTTATTAATTGCTATCCCAAGTAGGGCAAATAAAGTGAAAGAGGTGACAGTGTCGGCAAAGCTATGCAGGAATAAGGAATTGACGGAAAGAGCAATCAAACCCAAAGCAGAACCGAGGAGTAAAATTTTAGTGGCTATATCTTCCTTTTGCGCAATTTGCCGGAATGCTTTAACAATTAAAGTGATGATAATAACTATAAAGCCGAGCATGCCCAGTATCCCCATTTCCACGCCAAACTGTAAGAAATTTGATTCAGTGATAATTTCGTTTGTTAGTCCCATACTCCATTGGGAAGCTGGACCAGCCGAGCCGATACCCAGACCGAAAGGATGATCTTTAATGAGTTCCACTCCCCGTTTCATCGCTTCAATATGACCAGAAGTTGAAAAGCCACGATTTATCATTTCCTTTAAAAGACCAGAATTAACCGAATTAAAATAGACATAACCTAAAATGGCAATTACCACCAAAAAAACAATGGCCATCATTGTAATGTAAAAGTTTGATTTTGGTGCTTCTTTCTTTTTACTGAAAAGACGAACCAAAAGATAAATCATTAAAGCTAAAACAGCCACTGCGAGACCTAACCAGGCGCTACGGGAATAAGTACGATATAAAGGTAAAAGAATTAGCAAAAAATAGACACCGGCGCCCAATTTATAAATATTTTTCCTCACAAAAAGAATAATACAAAGAAGAGAACAAGAAATAAGAGCTAGATATGAACCAAGTTGATTGGGGCCAGAGAGAGTAGATAGAATACGTGAGAGGTCGCGGGTGGAACCGACAATTTGCGATGACTGAAGATCGGCCCCTGGTACCCATTCTAAAGCATAGGTATAGCCGAAGCGATTAAGAAAATCCCAAGGCAAAATAGTTACTTGTAGAATGGCAAAGAGAGCAACAATTAAACTTGAAGCGAGAACTGTTAATAGGGCAATTTTTAATTTTTTAGGTTCAGGACGCATTATTCGACCGATAAAATAAAGGGCAAAGAACTCAAAATCATAGCGCAGGCCAAAAATAATTACCTTAGGATTTTTACTCCCCCAAATAATAGTAAGTAATGCCAGAACAAAAAGGCCAAAAATTAAATAGTCAAACCAAAAGAGCTTTAAGCTGGACTGTTTGGCTAACTTTTCTTTAATTAGATGCCCCATTGCCCAAATTAAAAGAGCCAAAACAATCCATTCCTTCCAAAGAGTTAATATCAATCGCTGGGTACTTTCCAGATTAAAAAGATGTACGATATAAGTGGTAAGAAAAGCGTTGAGAGGCAACAAAAATAAAAAAATTAATAAAGCTAAAAATGGCTTTTTTAAGGCTAAAACGAGAAAGCCAATCGCAACTAGAGCAATTATTATATAAAAAACCATATTACATTAACCATTTTAGCAAGTTATTAAGATTTATTAAAGAATTTTCCCCGCAAAACGGCCCCCCTTTTCACAATGTTAAATATAGTTAATCGGTGAGTAGGAGCTGGAGCCAGCAGGATTGTGGGCATCCCCCTGTTTTTTAATTGTTATTTAATCCAGAGAACAGATTTCTTATATTCATCTAATTGCTCTAAAGCCATCCCTGCCCCCTTAACCACACAGAGAAGGGGTTTTTCGGCGCGCTGGCAAGGAACGCCGGTAATGCGCGAAAACAAGTCATCAATGCGGCGAAGTTTTGATCCACCTCCACTCATAATAATACCCTTATCAATAACGTCAGCTGCAAGTTCAGGCGGTGTTTTTTGTAAAATTGATTTAACCGCTGAAATAATATCTTTTAAAACTCCCTCCAAGGCTTGAGGAATATCATTTGAACCAATAAAAAGTGACTCCGGAAGTGAAGTGATGGAATTCGAACCGGAGATTTCCATTGTTTTTTCTTTACGCAAAGGCATGGCTGTGCCGACTTTTATTTTTATTCTTTCAGCTGTTCTTTCGCCGATAATTAATTTATGTTTGCGGCGAATATAATCAGCAATCGCTTCATCCATTTTACCGCCTCCTACTCTAACTGAGGTTGAGACGACAATATCACCTAAGGCAATAACCGCGACTTCCGAGGTTCAACCACCGATATCAATAATCATATTACCTGAAGCCGAGCCGATGGGAACACCCGCACCTAAGGCGGCAGCTACTGGCTCCTTAATCAAATGAGCCTCTCTTGCTCCAGCAGCAAGGGTGGCGTCAATAACGGCACGTCGTTCGGTTGAAGTAACACCAGCCGGAACTGAAACCATCACCTCTGGCCGAAAAAGATTAAATGCGCCTGAAACTTTATTTATATAGTAGCGAAGCATTGCTTCGGTGACTCTGTAATTAGCGATTACCCCATCACGTAAGGGATGAGAAGCAATAATTGATTCTGGTGTTCGACCAATCATCTCCTTAGCCTCCCTACCTACTGCCAGAATTTTATCGGTGTCTGCAGATATAGCAACAACCGTTGGTTCATTAAAAATAATGCCTTTTTTGGGCACATAAACTAACGTATTAGTTGTTCCGAGATCAATCGCGATTCGCTTGGCCATAGTAGTTTAATTAGCGCGCATTTTTTGCCTTTGAGTATTGTTTTTAATATAAT
>JAPLVI010000061.1 GCA_026397195.1 Candidatus Berkelbacteria bacterium
TGGAATAAGAGTGGCAATTACACCTTTATCTTCAATCACAATATGACGCAGCCAGAATTGAGCGATAATTCCTACATAAATTGCGACAATGATAAAAATGATGATTGCTGGTACTAGCCAGATAAAACCAACGATAACGGAAATGAGAAAAAGCGGGATGGCAATACCCACCAGCACCCCAATCAAAACAAGGAAAAAAAGAACCAGAAGAACAGTTGCGCCAATGAATCGCCAGAAAAATCGCTTGCCATCCCATAATGCTTCGAAAAAATTAGATGATTCCCCCTTCTCGAGCCTAGGAACTGACCTAATAATCCCAGCTCGGGCAAACATACCGAAAATCCAAAGAGTTATAAAAACTAAAAGTAAAACTAGAATAACAAGGGCAATTACAAACCAATAAGAAGATAGCCAGTCCTGAAATCTATTAGTTGATTCTCCTAAAACCCTCGGGGCGATATTTTTTAATGGTTGAATAAGGATTGATGATTCATCTTTTTGTTTGTTAAAAAGATCCTGAAAATTTGCAGAATTTCCAGAATAATTTAAGCCACTACCACCTCCGCCGGAGGCAAAAGTAGCCAAAACCCCTAACCAAAACAAAAATCTATACTTCCAAGGCAAAATAATTGCTTTTTTGACAATACCAAAATAGTCCATAAAGTTCTTCCTGCCCTCCGTAGTTTTATACGAAGGAGAGCCTTCCTTATTTAATAGGTTATCATAAAAATATCAAATAAAAAAGAGCGGCAGCGGGAATCTCACTGCTCGCCCCGCCTTGCGGGGCTGCGCTCCATAAGGCTTCCGCCCTCTGGTCTTCCGCCCGCCCTCGGCGGGCTCAGGTCACCCCAAACGGGGAGACTGCCGTAGTTACCTATCGCCTGTCTCGCTTCGCTCGACAACGGCGATTTCCTCGTGTCACTCGGAATCGGATGAAAAGCAAAGCTGTTTGCTTTTAATGTCCCCGACCCCCTCTTAGTTCGATTCTGCTTTTTATCTAATAAAAAGAGCGGGTGAGCAGAATCGAACTGCCATCTCCACCTTGGAAGGGTGGCATAATAACCGTTATACTACACCCGCATTTACTTCAATATGGTAGCATATATTTGACCTAAAATAAAATGGGCCTTCAACGGCGTCGTTGAGGGCCCAAGGGCCAAGACCTGTAGGGTGCGAACTTCACATCGTGAATCGCGTTGTAGGTGGCATTCGCCCTTGCGTCACCCCATCGCGGGTTCAGGCGATTGTCGGAAGACTGGCCGCGGCCACTGCCTGGCCAACACGACGCTCGAGCTCGCCTTCCGGAAGATGCAGCGTAATCTGCGCCGCAAGCTCGGGGAACTCGGTGCCGAGAACGCGCTGTGCCTCGGTGAGGATGACCTTGCCGCCCTCGCCGGTGGTGACGCGTCCGAGGATGAGGACGTGCTTCAGCTGGTAGAAGAACGCGTACCAGGCGATGGCGTAGCCGAGCTCGGCCCCGATCGTCTGGTAGATACGCGCGGCACGCTCATCATCGTTGGCCATCAACGCCTGGACTTCCTTCAGCTGGTCGGGTTGGCTCATGCCAGCGGGAAGAACGATGTCCGCCTTGGGTGCAAGCCGCGCGACTGCCTGCTGGCTGAAGAAGGACGAGCCGCAGCCGCGGTCCTTGCTCCATTCGTGTACCGGCGCATCGTCACTGAGATCGACCGGCACGAAGGCGAGCTCATTGAGCCAACCCATAATGCCGCCGCCGATGGCCCAATAGCCGCCGGCCTCATCCGAGCCCATGGCGATACCCAGAATCCCGTCATCTTCAAGCATCATCGCGCCAGCGAGCGCGGTGACATCGCCGTCGTTGGCGACGACGGATGGCACACCGCCCCATTCCTTCTGGATACGCAGGAAGAGGTCGCGCGCCTGCGGGAAAGCCTCGGGGTTCTTCTCCTTGACCCCACGGAAGAGTGAGGCGGCGCGGCAGCGGTTGTCTATCCAGATGCCGGCCGAGGAGACACCGGTGCCTTGTACCGGGCCGGGCAGGTGGGCGGCCGCCATGTGCAGCGCCGACATCACATGATGGTAGTGGTAGCGGGGATCAGTATTCACCTTGGGGTTCCAGTCGACCTCCTCTTGGAAGATGACTTCGCCCTCGGCCATTGCCGTCACCTTGCGGTCGCTGGCACCGGCGTCAAAGCCGATGCGTAGGCCGTTGAGATGGCCACCAATGGCTTCAGCTACTTCGTTGCTTTGCGGCAGTTCGTTCGCCTCCATCCAGCGCACCGCAAAAGGGTGCTCGTAGACGTCACTACCCATGAAGTTGGCGTCGAAGACGCGCGCCCCGCCGGGCGCGTAAGCCCTGGCGATATGTTCGCCGATGTAGGTTGGTCCGCCGACGGAGAGGTTGAAGCCGCCTCGAGCCCAAAGCAAGGTCTTGGCGGTGCGCTCGGCAAGGACCTTCGCCATTGCCCGCGACTGGCTGTTGGGGCCATCGTAGGTCATGGTCTCGAACGTCGAGACAGCTCCGCCCTGCCTCTCCAGGGCAAAACGAAGCGGGGAAGCGCCGCATGAAGTCGCCTGATGGAAGTTCCTCAGCACGACAACCGCGGGCATGAATCCGGGGTCAAGCGGTGGCTGTATCACGCGTCTCCTCCCTTCGGTTGGCAAACCTTACTACGCTGAAAGCGTAGGTACGTGCATGCTTACGCATGGTTCGGATTAGCCAAATTCTAACAATAAAAGAGAACTAAGTCAACAAAAAATTAGTTAATGAAATCAATCTTTTTAATTTAACTTTCATCTCTTTTTCTTAATATTGCTTTTCTTGTTTCAAATATAAAGAGAAATATAAAGAAAGAGGCAATTATTAATCCCCAGGAGATAAGAGGCGGATTTGAAGTATGAAAAGCCCTGTTAATTGGCCCAAAATCCATCATCAGCCAAAGTAAGATAAAAGAAATGAATTCGGAAAATATCAGCCAAGGATTAGATAACCACCCCATCTTGAAGACTGATTCTCGATCACTTCGGCAGGAAAAGGCATTAGCTACCTGACAAAGAACAAGGGTAGCATAAACCGCTGCTGTCGCCTTGAAATATAAAAGGCTGTCAGTCGAGAGATTTTGACCCCAATGCCATCCACCCCAATAAAGGGTGATTAGATAAATGGACAAACCCAACACTGCCATCACTAGTCCCACTGTTAAAAGATGACCAAGCATACCGATATTCATAATTCTTTCGTGCTTTGAACGAGGGGGCCTCTCCATAATCCCCTCCTCGGTCTTCTCTATCCCGAGAGCAAGGGAAGGAAAGACATCCGTACCAAGATCAATAGCTAAAATCTGAATAGCAATTAACGGCAAGGGCAAACCCAAAAGTATTCCAAATAATGGGGTAAGTAATTCACCTGAATTGGAAGAAAAGACATAAAAAACAAATTTCTCCGCATTATTAAAAATTCTCCTACCTTCTTCAACCACATTAACAATTGTGGCAAAGTTATCGTCAAGAAGAATCATGTCAGATGCCTCTTTGGCGACATCAGTTCCAATTTTGCCCATAGCGACGCCAATATCTGCCTTAACTAGTGCCGGAACATCATTGACTCCATCGCCAGTTACGGCGACTACTTCTTTCATTTCTTGTAAATTTTTAATAATCCTCAATTTCTGTCCCGGATCAACTCGGGCAAAAATCGTCTCTTTCTCCAAGATTTTTTTTAATCTTTCATCATCCATTCGATGTAGGTCTTCGCCGGTGATAACCTGGCTCTCATCGCTGGCTAACCCAATTTCTTTAGCAATGGAGAGTGCCGTCAAGCCGTAGTCGCCAGTTACCATATGGACCGAGATTGCTGCTTTGCGACAGAGTCGAATCGATTCTCTTACGCCCTTCCTCGGTGGATCATGAAGTCCAACCAAAGCTAGAAATCTTAAGTTTTTTTCAATATGATGCTTATTAAATTTTTCACCTAAATTTCTATAAGCTAACGCCAAAACCTTGAGCCCTCTTTTGGCCATCTGGTCATTAGTATTAATTATCTTCCTTTTTTCATCATCGATTAGTCTGCATTTATCAATAACTGTTTGTGGCGCACCTTTGGTATAAGCGATATTTAAATTCTTTCGCCTGCAGACAGTGGTCATCATTTTGCGTTCTGAAGAAAAAGGTATCTCAAAGACTTTCTTATTTTTCTTTTGAATCAACTTCAGGTTTTTCATTTGATTAGCATGCTTCAAAAGAGCAATATCAACTTGATCACCAATTTCCTCTCCTTCAATACTGGCACTATTGCACAGGGCCAAAGTCCGAAAAAAGATGTTCTTTATTTTTTTTGTCTCAAATTTATTTGGATAATGCGCAACTAGCGTCATTTCTCCAGTGGTCAGGGTCCCGGTCTTGTCGGTACAAATAGTCGTTACTGAACCAAGACTCTCGACATGAATAAGTCTCTTAACCAGTGCATTTTTCTTGAGCATCCTTTGCGCTCCCAAAGATAAGGCCACAGACATCGCCGCCGGCAATCCTTCTGGCACCATGGCACAGGCCGCGGCAATAGCAAACAAGAGTGTCTCTTGAAGTCCTCTGCCTAGTAGATAAAAAAGAATTAAAACAAAAACCGCTATCCCGCCGGCGATGAGGGCCGTCATTTTCCCAGTATGGGTAAGCTCTTTTTGCAGAGGCGTCATTCCTTCTTTAACTTCTTGGGACTGCTGCGCGATCTTGCCGAATTCGGTCTCCATGCCGGTCTTCACCACCAAAACGGTGCCTTTACCCGCAGCAATTGATGTCCCCATAAAAACCATATTATCAATATCACTCACTATGCGGTCGTCTTTAATCTGATAGGCTTTTTTGGGATGCGGTTCTGATTCACCTGTCAATGAAAAATCATTGGTCTTTAAATCGTAGGCTTCAATTAAACGCGCATCCGCCCCGATTGAATCTCCTGCCTCAAGAACCATAATATCTCCTGGCACAAGTTCAAGAGTTAGAATTTTATGTAGCTCCCCGCCCCTTATAACTTTTGAAAAAGAGGGCAAGTGTTTTTTAAAAGCGGAGAGGATTCTTTCCGCCCTGAACTCTTGAATAAAACCAATAATGGAATTGATTGTAACGATAGAAAAAATAATAATTCCATCTCTTGGTTCAGAAATAAAAAAAGTCAAAACGCCTGCGACGATAAGGATAATCGCCAAAAGGTCTTTAAATTGAGCAAAAAATTTGAATATTAGCGGCGTCTTTTTAATCTGGTGCAATCGATTAAAACCATATTTATCCAGACGCAAAGCTACTTCATTTCCAGATAACCCTTCTTTATCAGCATCATACTCACGAAATAAATCCTCAATTTTCTTTTGATAATCTTGCATAAATACAAAAAAATGCCCCTTAAATCCTATTTTAAGCTATTTTACCTTGGATTTGAAGCTGGTAAGAGATTCAGTGTTGACAATTCTAAGCCTTTTCAGCTCGAAAATTTTGGTTTTATAATTTTTTGTTCCCGAACTTGTCGTTACTGCACCAACATATCCTGCCGACTTTAAAAGTGATATTGTTGTCTCGGTGTATTTACCGGCTGGATAGCAGAAAAAATCAATAGTCGTCTTTAATTTATCCTCTAAAATTTTTTTACTATCGATAATTTGCTTTTGAGCAACTTCCTTAGATGAAACCTCCAAATCAGGATGGGTGAGTGAATGAGATCCAATTTCCCAGCCTTCATCTTTTAGCTTTTTGATGTCATCCCAAGTAACATGGCCTGGTTTGCCGACGTTATCAACAATAATGAAAGCAACGCCTCGAAAACCGTGTTCTTTGAGCGCAGGTAAAGCATTAATCACCACATCTTTATAACCATCATCAAAAGTAAGTACCACCCGTTTATCGGGTACATCATTAAATAATTCAGAAAGGGTTACTGTTTTATATCCCGCATCAGATAAATATTTTATCTCTTCTTTAAA
>JAPLVI010000077.1 GCA_026397195.1 Candidatus Berkelbacteria bacterium
AGAGTATTATTTTCAATAACTGATTGAGCTGCACCAATAATATTGCCTGTGGAGCGATAATTTTCCTCAAGTTTGATGATTTTGGCAGTCTCGTAATCTTTTTTAAACTCGAGTATATTTCTAAAGTCTGCTCCACGGAAACGGTAAATAGACTGCCAGTCATCACCAACCACGCAAATATTTTTATGTTTTTGGGAGAGTTTTTTTAAAAGAGTATATTGGGCATGATTGGTGTCTTGATATTCATCGACCAGGATATATCGAAATAAACTCTGGTATTTGGCAATTATTTTTGGAATTCGGAAGAGTTCAATTGTTTTATTAATCAGATTGTCAAAATCAAGAGCATTGGCCGCACGAAGCTCCCTTTCATAAGTGGAATAGACCTTGGCAGAAATTTTTTCGAAGTTTGAACGATGAGCTATATTCTTGAATTTTCTTGGACCAATAAGTTCGTTTTTAGCATTAGAAATGATGGCTCTGATTGTCTGGGGGGCAAATTTTTTTGGATCAAATCTTTTATCTTTCATTATTTTTTTGATGAGCGATAGGGCATCATCTTCGTCGTAAATTGAAAAATTTGGGGTAAAGCCTTGGCCGAGATAATGAATCTCTCGACGCAAAATTTTGGCGCAGATTGAATGGAAAGTTACCATCCAGGGGATTTGAGTTGAGGTTTTAGTTTCAAGAAGCTTAAAGACACGACCCTTCATTTCCTCGGCTGCTTTGTTGGTGAAAGTGAGACAGAGAATATTAAGGGGCGAAATCCTTCGTTTCTTTACTAAATAGGCCAGGCGATGAGTAAGAGCTCTCGTTTTCCCCGAGCCCGCCCCAGCCAAAATCAAGAGAGGACCCTTATCATGAAGAACGGCTTCTTTTTGTTTTTTGTTTAAGGAATCAATAAGCATAATAGCCAGTTCATTATACTGCAGAATATACAGCCTGTATTATACTTCGTAGAATACACAGTCTGTATTATAACTTAATTTTCGTAAAATTTTCAAAATTCTTTTGTGATATAATGTAAACACATGGAAGAAATTACAATTCAAGAAGGTCAGAATCCGGAGCCTCAAACTCCTGTGCCAAAGGAAAGTAAATTTAAAAAGCCTTTGCCAAAGTGGGTTTGGATTACGACCTTAATTGTGTTTCTGTTGGCCGGCGCTGCCTTGGCTTATTGGATAATAACTGGGAATTTTTTTGGTAATCCGGCTGAAGTTGCCAAACATACCTCACCTAGCCCGAGTAAAGATTTAAATGATACCCCTTGTCCTTTAGATGGCGTGATGACCACCAAAGAACGGGTGGAAAGGCGCCCCTTGGGCATTATGATTGAGAATGCTCCCGAGGCCAGACCACAGTCAGGTCTTGATAAAGCGAGCTTTATTTTTGAGACGCCAAGTGAAGGTGGAATTACTAGATTTCTCGTCTTTTTTGTCGAAAATGATGCGAACGAGGTCGGACCAGTCAGGTCAGCCCGCACATATTATGTCGATTGGGCAGATGAAGTTCGCGCCATTTATGGGCACTGTGGCGGCAGCGCGGTGGCAACTGATGCGTTGGCTTCTGATAAATATGTCTGCGATATCAATCAATTCTCTTATGGCTCCTATTTCTGGCGCTCCAATGATCGTTTTGCCCCTCATAATCTTTATACCACCACTGATAAAGTGAGAGCCGCGGCAAACTCTGCTAAATGCAGCCAGAAAGCTGACTATAAAGGATTTGAGTTTAAAGACGATGCCAAAAAAGAGGAACGAGGAACGGCGCAGACAATAACCGTCAATTTTTCATCAACCTTATTTCAAGTGGTTTATAACTACGATCCGGATAAAAATATTTATCTAAGGACTTTAGCTGGTAAACCGCATAATGATAAAGTCACAGGCGCACAATTAGCACCTAAAACTGTGATTGTAATGCATGCGGATCGAGTGACCTCGCCGAGCGATGGCACCCAGCAGTCTCATGCTGTCACCACTGGCACCGGCAAGGCAGAAATATTTATGGACGGAAAAAGAATTGATGGCAGCTGGAAAAGAACAAATTTAAGCGACAGAACCACTTTTTACGATGCGAAGGGTTTAGAAGTTATTTTCAATCGTGGACAGATATGGGTAAGTGTTTTGCCTCCGACAGGAACAGCGACCTCAACCCCATAAGAAAGTCCTTATCCACTTTCTGTGGAAAGTGCATCTCTTGACTTCATTTGGTAAGATGAAAATGGCTTGAAGTAATTATTTTTTGTTATGTCTTTGTATCGCAAATACCGGCCACAACTTTTTAAGGATTTGGTCAACCAAGCGCATGTCAAAACTACCCTCTTGACGGCTTTAAAGAGAAACAAGATTGGTCACGCCTATCTTTTTGCTGGTCCCAGAGGAACAGGAAAAACAACCGTGGCGAGGCTTTTGGCTAAGGCCATCAATTGTCCCAATCGCAGCCCTGAACCATGCAACCGTTGTCTTTCCTGTAAAGAGCACACCAAACTTAACTCCTTAGATTTGATTGAAATTGATGCGGCTTCAAATCGCGGTATTGATGAAATTAGGGAGCTGCGTGAGCGAATTAAACTTGCCCCCTCATCTTGTGAATATAAAATTTTCATCATCGATGAGGTGCATATGCTGACGACTGAAGCTTTTAATGCACTCTTGAAGACTTTGGAGGAGCCACCTACTCACGCTATTTTTATTCTTGCCACAACCGAGCCGCATAAAATTCCAGCAACTGTTCTATCTCGTTGCCAGCGCTTTGATTTTGTCCCTTTGAGCATTTTGGATATGGTTCTTCGATTAAAAAAGATAGCACATGCCGAAAGAATTAAATATGACGAAGATGGATTAAAGATGATTGCTGCCGCTGCCTCTGGCGGGATGAGAGATGCCATCTCAATTTTAGACCAGCTCTCTTCAACCGGTAAAAAAATTAATGTGCTGATGGTGCAGGAGACACTCGGCGTTGTTCCAGAGCGGGCAATATTAAAGCTCTTTGAAGCGATAATTAGAGAAGATATTAATGCCGGTTTTGATGCGCTTTCAAGGATCAAGGAAAAAGGCTATAACATCATTCATTTTAGAAAGACTTTACTTGATTTTTTAAGGAGTATTCTTGTTTACAAAATGTCGGAGGAAGATTCTGAATTAAAAGAGAATTATTCAAAAGAGACTTATCAAAAAGTGATAGATTTAAGTGATGAGGTCGAGATTCGTGAACTGATAAAAATGATTAAGATTATTGCGCGTGATTCACTGATTGAAAAAGATACTATTCCTTCGCTTGGACTTGAGATTGCGATTGTGGAACTGACAAAGAGACAGGAACCAGCTTCCATAGTTGAAGAAGTTAGAGATGAAGTCAGAGATCATGGGCCACAAGTTAAAATGGCCAAAGGAGATTTTAAGGACCACTGGAGCCGATTCCTCGAGGAAATTAAACCCCACAACCATTCTTTAGCAGCAATTTTGCGTTCAGCCCGAGTGCTAGGTGCCAGAGGAAATCGTCTTCTAGTTGAAGTAGATTATGATTTTCATCGCAAAAAAATTGAAGACAAAATAAACATGCAAGCAATTGAAAAGGCGTTAAAAAATTCTTTTGGTCGGGAAATTGGGTTTGAGTGTCGCGTGGGTAAACATGAAGAAGCGGAAAAGAGCTTGAAAGATATTGCCTTAGAGGTTTTTGAATAAATATGGCAAAAATTGAGCAAAAAAAGGATGACTTGAGAATGCCGCCGCAGAACATTGAGGCAGAGCAGTCAGTCTTGGGGGCATTGCTTCTAGATAAAGAGGCGATTTTCAAAGTGGCTGATATTATTACCTCCGCTGATTTTTATCGCGGTAATCACCAGTTGATTTACGAAGCAATGGAAGGACTGTATGAAAAAAGAGTCCCGGTTGATGTTTTGACTTTGACTGAAGAGCTGGAACGGGCCAAAAAATTGGAAAATGCTGGTGGAGCATCATATTTAACGACTCTCGTTAATTCCGTGCCCTCTGCAGCACATGTTGTTCATTATGCTCAAATTGTAGCAAATAAAGCTACTCTTCGGCGTCTTATTTCGGCGTCCTCTGAGACAATTGAAATGGGCTACGACGAAAGAGAGCCGGTGGAAGTGATACTTGATAAAGCGGAAAAAAGCCTCTTTTCGGTTTCAAAGGGGCATTCGGCCAATAAATTTATTGCTTTAAGGGACGCCCTGGAGGAATCTTTTGAAAGGATCGATCGACTGCACAAAGAAAAAGGCACGGTCAGGGGTGTGCCGACTGGATTTAAAGACCTTGATAATCTTCTGTCTGGGCTGCAAAAATCTGATTTGGTAATTTTGGCTGCCCGCCCAAGCGTGGGCAAGAGCTCACTAGCCTTAAATATTGCCGCTAATGCTGCCTTGAAATCAAAAATTCCCGTGGGAATCTTTTCTTTGGAGATGAGCAAGGACCAGTTGGTTGACCGCCTGATTATCTCGGAAGCCAGGATTGATTCTTGGAAAATGAGGACAGGCAATCTTTCGGAAGATGATTTCGTGCGTATTGGCGCCGCAATGGGCTCTTTGTCTGAAGCGCCGATTTTCATTGAAGATTCGCCCAATCTTTCAATCATGGAAATCAGAACCAAAGCACGGCGCCTGCAAGCGGAGCATAATGTCGGTTTAATTGTCGTTGATTATTTGCAATTG
>JAPLVI010000014.1 GCA_026397195.1 Candidatus Berkelbacteria bacterium
TGGAACAGTCACTCCAGTTTCTTTTTGTTGTTGCCGTACAGCGATAGTAATAGTATCGCTGAAGCTTTCCTTTCTTTCGCTTGTTCGTATGGCTGGGTGTCATAAAGGAATTGCATTCCTGACAGCGAACAAGCCCTGCCAAAGGATATTCTCTGTAAACCTTTGTTTTGAAATTCCTGTCCTTGTGAACTTTTTGCGCTTCTTCAAAAACCGTTTCGCTGATAATCGGCTCAAAGGTTCCTTGCCAGAGTTTGTCGGCATACCTGAACTTTCCGCAATAGATCGGATTTCTTAAGATATATGAAATAACGGTTTTTGAAAAAGGCAGTCCCCGCCTGTCTCTAATTCCTTTATTTCTTAGCTCATCATAAACCTTTACCGAGGCATTGTTTAAAAGGTAAGTTTCAAAAATCGTTTTAACAACTTTTGCTTCGGGCTCGTTTATCATTAACTTTTTATTTTCGGTTTTGTAGCCGAAAGGCGCGACTCCTCCGTTCCACATTCCTTTCTGCGCCCGTTGAAGCATTTTGTCTCTTGTCCTTTCGCTGGTTAGTTCTCTTTCAAACTGCGCGAAGGTCAGCATAATGTTTCTTAATAACCTGCCTGAAGGGGTGGAAGTGTCAAACCTTTCGGTTACGGAAATAAAATTAACTCCGTATTTGTCAAAGAGTTCAATTAACTGGTAAAAATCTCTGGGGGATCGGGTCAATCGGTCAATCTTATAGGAAATGATGAGGTTAATTTTATTTTGCTTAATGTCGTTTAGCAGTTCATTCAAGGCGGGCCGGTTGGTATTTGCTCCGGTATAGCCGGGGTCGGCATAAACCTTGTATATTTCAAAATTCTCTTGGCTGTCTATGAACGATCTGATCTTTGCCTCCTGCGCTTCACAGGAATTAAATTCCTTTTCGGCCTGCATATCGGTTGAAACCCTTGTGTAAACGGCGCATTTCATTTTTACTTGCATAAATTATCCCCTTAATGTAAAATAAATTAGGTCAATAAAGATACCCTGTATCATAATACATAGTATTTAGAGGCAAGTCAAGGATAATTTATGCATTTGAAAAACCTTTCAAAGATAAGAAAAGAAAAAGGCTTTACTCAGGAAAGTCTGGCGAGGAAAGCCGAGATTTCCTTTCATACCTTGGTAAAAATTGAAAGCGGCGGTATTGAAAATCCGAGAATTGAAACGGTAGTAAAACTCGCCAAGGCGCTAGGAATTGGTTTAGACGATTTAATTGAAAAGTGAAAAATATTCGGAGTTTATTAAGGATTGGATACAACTAATTAGTTTTATTTTATTTCATTTGAGAGTGTTGCAGTACCAATAATCTCGCCAGTTTCTACACTAATCAGCCTTTCAGTAGTTACATCGTTGAAACCAGTTCGTCCCGGAAATCTACAAAATGTTACATGTAAAATATGTGTGGCCCCAGTCATTTTACCCACTTCAGCTCTAAATTCATCTGAAATAGCACCGCTAAGAGAAAAATTTAGTTCCTTTAATAGTTCTTCAGTTTTATTTCTATCAACAATCTTGAAATTTGGATATTCTGAAAATCCTAAATAAAATCTTTCTGCATCAGATTGAAGCCCATTTCTGACGCCTTTTTCCCATTCATAAGATTTTGTCGCATTTTCAATAGCATTAGAGACTTCTCCAACAATAATCATTAAGGAAACTTTCTTATTTCTAGATAAAAGTGTGGAAATTTTGCGTATTGGGTATGAAGCAATATCAATAGGGACATCCCTTTGTTTAGGAGAAACAAATAGCTCTTTCTTTTTTCCATTACGTTCTACAGTAAGTTCTATGTCAGAATTAGGATCTAAATTTATGAATAGGGAATAAAATTGAATATCAGTTGAAACATCTGACCCATTGATTTGTTTTATTATATCATCAGTTAAAATGCCCGCCTTACTTGCAGGATCGTTGGGGGTTAAACCCAATACCTTTACACCTTTTTCTGTTTCAATGGTACTAATTCCTATGTAAAGTTCCTTTTTTGTCGGAATATTATTAGCTGTCCTTCCCTGTTCCATAGAAGCACATCCAGTTAAAAGAAAAAATAAAAATGTGAAATAGAACGCTTTATTCATAATAACTCCTTTAAAGTTTTTCTAACAACAGTGATTTTACTTCTTTGATTAGTGATTTGCAAATAACATTTAGTTAAGGGGAGCAGGCGCAAACAGGCAGAGCGAACATCATCACAAGCGAGCGTGCCTGTTTGGGACTGCGTGGGTGGGCGGGGAAATAAAATAAATTCGACCGCATTACAAACCCTCGCCTTGTTTGTCAAAGGCCTGCGTGAGAAAAAAGGTATTGAGAAAAGTTTTTGGGCGAAAAAGTTCATTCAAAGCATTGTTTATTCAAAAGAAAAAGTCGTTGTAAATTTAAATACTTTTACAAATTGCCTTCCCCCCTT
>JAPLVI010000090.1 GCA_026397195.1 Candidatus Berkelbacteria bacterium
CTTTAGGCAAACCGATTTTTATACCTTTAACATCGTCACCTAAATTTTGAGTATAATCGGGAAGTTGATTTATAACCGTAGTGCCATCTTTTTTATCTTGGCCGGCAATGGTATTTAAAATTATGGCAATGTCTTCAGTCGATTTGGCGAGCGGTCCAATGGTATCAAAGCTGGAGGCATAACTCATTACGCCATAGCGCGAAACCAAACCATAAGTCACTTTTAGACCAACAGTTGAACAGAAACTGGCTGGTTGGCGGATTGAACCACCGGTATCAGTACCTAAAGCAAATATACATTCGTCAGCCGCCACCGCGGCAGCCGAGCCGCCAGATGAACCACCAGAAACACGATTTAAATCCCAAGGGTTCTTGGTGACACCGTATGCCGAATTTTCGGTTGAGGAACCCATGGTAAATTCGTCAGTATTTACTTTTCCCAAAAGCACCGCTCCGGAATCGCGCAGTTTTTCATAAACAGTGGCTGAATATGGCGGGATAAAATCTTCCAAGATTTTAGAAGCAGCAGTCGTTTTCATCCCCTCCACACAAAAAACATCCTTCAGGGCATAAGGAATGCCATCAAGCGGACCAAGTGTCTTTTTTTCTTTTCTTCTTTTGTCTGATTCTTCGGCTTGCTTAAAAGCCAAAGTCTCGTCAACAAGTAAAAAGGCATGGATTTTTTTATCTATTGTTCTGATTCGTTCAATGCAATCTTTAGTCAAATCAAGAGAGGAAAATTCACCTTTGTTTAGCCCTTCGCTTGCTTCTTTTATGGTTAGTTTATTCAATTCCATAACACTATAATATAGTTTATTTATTTTTGGTTAATCTACATTAAAATATCTTTTAATTGTTTTATCTTTTTGGATATTGACTGTCTCTAAATCAATGTCGAGATTTTTTGAGGTTTTTCCGTCAATTACTCTTACTTTCTGCTCGCCAGTCTTTATCTTTTCAATCTTAAACTTGCCGTCTTTGTCGGTAATTGCCATTTTTTTGCCAATAATGACAATGGCGTTTTCTTTGGGAATCTTTGCCCCGCCATTTTGCTCTTTGACTACGCCTTCGATACTGCCTCTGTCTCCTCTTGCGCCCAACATCTTGTCAATAAAACTATTAAATTTGACGACATTAATATCTATTTTATTGCCATATTTTTCCGGATCAATTTTGAGATAATTTAAAGTTCGGCGGTAAGCCAAGCTCGCTTTCAATTGAGCTTTCTGCGCCGGTTTCAGCCCATCATAAACCGACTGCTTCCAGAGTCCTTTTCTGATTTGGTCAGGAGTAAAAATATTATTGCCAATTTTGCCGCCGACGACCGGGCCAAAAATCTCTTTATCGTCCTTAAATAACAAAATCTTATTACTTAAAGAGCTTGTTGTCTCTATGGGTATAATTTCTGAAGGTGTATTAGCTACTTTTTCCGCAAAAAAATTCCAAGCAAATCTCAATGTATTTTTACATTCACCATCCGGCAACGCTTTATCACCAATAAGCATAGATTTCAATCTTGATTTATATTTAAAATAAGAAACGAAAAAGGAGGCAAAAAATTCATCCGGACCATCATCTGGATGCCCGCTAATATCATTATTGGCTCCATTAACCAAACAATCTTTTACAACTCCGAAGACGCAATTTGCTTCTGATTCAGCCGCATTAAAAATTGCCTCCCATTGACCATGCATCCACTCATCGACAATTTTAACCGATGAACCATACAGCTTATTTTGGACATAATGACCATATTCATGAATAAGCATATCTTCCAGATTATTTGTCAAATCTGGCGATGATAATAATGCTGTCGTTACTCTAATAACCCCAAATCCTTCGCCATGGAGAGAACAAAATGAATCATACATTCCATTTACAAATGAAGAATCTACAATATAGATTGGAGGGATTCCCGGGTTAAGTTTGATTTTAGATTCCAGCTCATTTAATATTTTAGAAATCTCTTGCCAATAATTACTATTATTATATTGTTGTGAGTCAGCCCCCAAGAAATAAAATTTTACTCCATTTATTTCATTTGAACTAAAATATTGTATACATTCTTCTTTGTATTTAAGAAATACTTTTTCATCCTCAACATCCTCATCTTCGATCTTAATAATTGCTTCTTCAGCTTGATAACAATCAGCTGTAACAGTTAATTTATACTTACCATGATCTAGGTCTAAAAATTCAAAAAATCCTTCTTCATCTGCCTTTTCTGTTAACTGGGCACCGGTATCTGTTTTCGTCAAAACCACATCTACTTTTTCCCGATTTTGCAGATAATGCAGAGGATACAATAGATGACAAGCATCTTTTTCTATCCCCACTTCGGGCAAATAAGATTCATCAAAATTGTCTAAAATGGATAATCTGCCTCGAAGATCTGGTTTACTTACCTCATTAATGAAGCTATAATCTCTTTGCAGTTTAATGGTAATCTCACATAACTGATTATTTTTTTTCTTACAATCAGAAATTTTTTGATCAACTGATTTATATTTATATGAACGATTTTTCTCATCAAAAAAATAACCAGAAATCCGAATCACAACGGAAAGATTCTGATCAGAAGGAATTCCATAAAATATATAATATTCCTGACCGGTATCAACATCATATCTGATATCATAATTTATCCAAAGGGGTATATTTAATTTGTCACTTCCCGCCAAATATATTTGAACGCCAGAACCGCCCTCTTCTTCTAAATCATCTATTGTTAAAAAGTTGTTTTGTTCATCAACTAATTTTATTGCAAAATCAAAAGTTGAGGCACCAGAGATTTTTGTCAAACTAAAATTAACTTCTTTTCTCTCAGTGCCAATAAGATTAGTTGTTTTATAAATCTGACTATAATCAAGATAATTTCGATGAAAAACAAAAACAGAATATTGACCCGGATCTAATTCTGAAATCTCATAACCTCCTTCACTGTCTGTCGTAGTTTGTATTGGGTCGCCATCCTTATCAAGCAATGTCTTCCCATTTAAAACTAGATTAATAAATGCTCCATAAATAGGCTGATTGGTATCTTTATCTGAAACTGTCCCATAAATTGTCCCTGTCTTTTTCTTTAAATAAAAAATTTTGCTGATTTCTTCACCGGGTTTAATCTCGCCTTTAACAAAAAACCTATATTCATCAGGATAATAATCTGGATGACTAGCTATGATTTTATAAATCATTGATTCATCATATTCCATGTTTTCAATTAAAAATTTACCTTCACTATTAGTTCGGGTTGTTTTCTTTTCTCGGGCAACAGATTCCCTAAAAACCTCAATTTTAATATCGGATAACGGTGTATTTCCTTTTTCATCATAAACTTCACCTCGCACAATAAAAGTCAGCTTTTTAGATAAAGAGATTCTGTGCGCATTATAAAAATAAGTCTGTAGATTTTGGTCAAACTTAATTTCACTGCAATTGAAGGTCTGGGGGGTGTAGGTTTGATAATCCGGATGGGTGTAAGTTACAGCATAGGTTGTATTTTTTGAGCTACAATCAGGAGTCGGCTGAAGCAAATCTTCTGCCACAAGATTAGCTTTGTCATATTTCGTCTCATCAGCCGGTTTGTCCGTTGATGTTTCTTCCCAACCATAGACATTATTGATAATGGGGTTAGGCGATATTTCAACCTTAACACCCCCAACCAACGAATCAGTGTCTGTTGCGTCAACTATTTCTGCTATAAAGGTAAATTTAGTAGAATCTGGTTGGGTTGAGGGGCTTGGGCTTGAAGATTGGGAAGGGGTCGGGACGGCTTTTTTGCTTAAGGTAAAGTTAAGAGCGGTTTCCTGATTGGCAGTAATTACGGCTGTTCCCTGCGCGTCTTGGTAATCGTTGCGGATGGCCTTGACCGTATAAGTTCCGGGGGCAATATCAGCGATGCCGTAATCACCTTGGGCATTAGAAAATCCCGTATTGGTTTTTGAGACATAAATAAAAGCGCCATTAATGGGATTATTTGTGCCAGACTCGGTGACTTTGCCTTTCAGTTTCCCCTTGGTCAAATCTTGAGCAATCGGGGTGACGGTAAATTCGGTATTATACTTATTGCCTGAGCTGACTGATAACTGCCGATACTCCGGGCTGACGCTGTGATAAGGTTTGCTCGCTTTTAGATAAAGGGTGTGATTTTGAAAGACAGG
>JAPLVI010000161.1 GCA_026397195.1 Candidatus Berkelbacteria bacterium
ATTCGGGATACCCATCACCTACATCATAATAAACTTCATTAATCACTAAATGATTTGTCTCTGCTTTTGAAGACATTGGAATTAAAGAGACCCAAAATAATAAAATTAAAATACTTAAACTAATTTTTAAGCAATTCTTCATTTTTCCCATTTTAGCAGATGAATAAGAAAAACAATGTGGAAAAACTAAAAAATCAACATCGCGTCGCCGAAAGAGTAGAAACGATATTTCTTTTTGATTGCTTCTTTATATGCTTTCAAAAGTATTTTTATGCCTTCATTTTTTTTAATTCCTTTTTCGCTCTCAACAAAAGCGCTGGCAAGTAATAGGGGAGTCGAGTGGGGGAGATGGAAATTGGTGATTAGGGCGTCAATAAACTTAAATTTATAGCCCGGTTTAATAAATATTTTTGTTTCGCCTTGGTAGGGGATTAATTTAATTTTTTTTGGGGCAGGGGATAGGGGAGTACGAGCGCAGGTTTCTAATACTCTCGTCGCCGTTGTGCCAACCGCCACGATCCGATGATCAGATTCTTTAGCTTTATTCAAAATATTGGCTTCAGATTTATTTAATTCAAACCATTCAGCGTGCATCTGGTGGTCTTCGACTCGCTCTGCCCTAATCGGCGCAAACGTCCCCAACCCAACATGTAGGGTGACAAAAACAAACTTCACTCCCCGCTTCTTGAGTTCTATAACTAATTTTTGTGTGAAGTGGAATCCGGCAGTCGGTGCGGCGACACTTCCCTTCTCCCGGGCAAAAATAGTCTGATAAAAATCTTTTTTTGTTTTTTTGAATTTTTTATGACCCTTGATGTAAGGCGGGGTGGGAACCTCGCCGATTTTTTCAACTTCCTGCCAAAAATTATTACCCATTAAATTAAATTTGACTTTCCAAGTGCCATCATTATTCTGTTTCAATATTTTGGCTTTTAAACTTGAGTTTTCAAATCCAACTTCCTTAACCTCTTTTCTCCTTTTGCCACCAAGTAAGCAACCCCATTCAAAATTATTAATTTTTTTGAGCAAAAAAACCTCAATTGGCCTCCCCTCCCCTTCTCTTCTGCCCACAAGCCTTGCCGGAATTACTTTGGTATCATTCAAAACAACTATATCTCCTTTTTTGAGATAATTTCCAATATTATAAAAATTATCGTGAATCAATTTTTTTGTTTTTCTGTTTAAAACCAAAAGCCGAGAGCGGTCTCTCGGTTTTATCGACTCTTGAGCGATTAATTCTCTGGGTAATGAATATTCAAAATTCGAGGTTCTCATTTTAAAATTCTGCCTCGCCTCCCTTTTTTAAATCATCATGACTCACTGAATTATCATCTTCTTTTTTTGGTTCTGGTTTGGGTTCTTCTTGTGGTTGTAGGGGCGGAGTTGGGGGTTTGTTTTCTTTTGGCAGGACATGATTATCCATTTCTTTCCAACCGCTGGATTCTTGATATTCTTGCGATTTGGGCTGCTGTTTTTCTGCTATATTATCTTTTTCATCCTCTTGTTTAAATTCCGTTGGCTGGGGCTTACGACGGTGAGTAAAGCCATGAGCCATCTGATGGATATCTTTTTCTCCAATTTCTTCTTCCCTTCCCCTTGCACGAGCAAAGGATTCTCCGATTTCCACTGCCTCTTTTTTTTCTTCTTCAAGCAGGGACTTTTGATGCAAATCAACAATCATTTTGGATATACCATAGGGGTCTGGCATAGAATCAAATTCAAAATTTCTGGCGGTACCCGCCGTCTGAACAAAGATTGTGCCATAATGGAAAAGAGTGGGCAAAATTCCTTTAACCTCGGCATTAATATCCTCAATGTCAGTCAAATTAGCTTCAGCAATTGTACGAGAAAAAAGAACATTTTGGGTGATGTCGATAATTCGTAAATTAGTCACAATCATCACATCCATATAATAATCAATCCAAGCGGCCAAAAAGAAACCCAAGACAAAAAGAAGATATGCACCCTCTAAAACAATCATTATTTTTTCTCCGGTAACAGAGAGATCAACTATCCCAAAAACTATCACTATCCAATAAACCAAAAATGGTAAAATTACCATAAAAAATGAAAAAAGAAAAAGGCCCAAAAAACTTAAGGGATGTCGACGCGTAAAAAAGAGAACTTTTTCTCCCTTTTCTTGCCCCGGGAAAAACGGTCTTTCTTTATCCGGCTTAAATATTTTTCTAAAAAAGGTCTTTGGCATAATTTAGGAAACAGCAAGGAAATAAAAAGTTCCAAAAATAATAACAAAACTTATTAAAGTATAAATTATCATCATAAAATTAGTCGCGTCCCCAGCATAGCCATACTCACGGCAATGATAAAAAGCAGCCAATGAAAAAATAAAGAAAACTATCAAAAATGCGATAAAACCTAATATCATACCTAACATATTTGTTTTATGTTATCATTCTCTGGTTTTTTCATCAATAGAATAAACGCAGCCACAATATTTTTGCTGGTAGAGAGTATTTATCCGAGCAAGGTGGCGCGAAGCAAGATAACCCTTACGGAAATCACGGAAATAAAAATCAACACCAACCTCAGAACCAACATCAGAACCTATTTGCCAGAGGAGTGATTGGTCTTGATAAGGACTAACTAGCAATGTTGTGGTAAAAAAATCAAATTTCTTCGATTTGGCTTCCTCGGCTGTCTTTCTAAGTCTTAGGGAGAAACAAACCTGACATCTTCTTTTTTTGTCTCGCTCTATCTGACGGTGATGTTCTTTCTCATAATTTAAAAGTGCCTCAAAATAATCTTTAACATAATATTCTGGGACAATAATTCGTTTTTTTATAATTTTGCCCCATTTTTTCATACTTTTAAGTCGTTTTCGATATTCTTTGACTCCATGAATATTGGGATTATAAAAAAAGCCCGTGATGTTGAAACCATCGATGATAAGGGCTTTATAAACATAAGTTGAGCAAGGCGCACAGCAGGAATGAATAAGTATCTTCTTTTTCATTTTTTAAATTAGTTTATTTTGGCTTGCGTTTTGGGATTTACCTCCTTTCAGGCCAAGATGACTGTATGCTCGCGGCGTAAGAACTCTACCTCTCGGAGTACGATCAATAAAACCTATCTGCATTAGATACGGCTCGTAGACATCTTCAATTGTATCTTTGTCCTCGCGTGAAGCAGAAGCAAGGGCATCCAATCCTACTGGTCCGCCGCCAAATTTTGATGCAATAGCCGAGAGAATCTCACGGTCAACCTCATCCAAACCTAACTCATCAATTTCAAGAAGCTTTAATGCATTTTTTGTTGTATCAAGATCAACCTTCCCTTCACCCTCAACCGCGGCAAAATCGCGTACTCGTTTTAAAAGTCGATTGGCGATACGTGGCGTGCGACGACTTCTTTTGGCAAGTTCAGCCGCAGCCTTCCGATCGATTTCTATTTTTAGAATTGAAGCACTTCGTTTGATTATGGCCTCAATTTCTTCTTCGCTATAAAATCTCAAGCGCTCGATTACTCCAAATCTATCGCGTAATGGCGATGAAAGCGAAGCAATTTTAGTCGTTGCACCAACTAAAGTAAATTTAGGCAGCTCAAGCCGAAGGGTGCGAGCCGAAGGTCCTCTGCCGATAACAATATCCAGTTTAAATTCTTCCATCGCTGGATAAAGTACTTCTTCGATGAGTTTATTAAGCCGATGAATCTCATCA
>JAPLVI010000096.1 GCA_026397195.1 Candidatus Berkelbacteria bacterium
GCCGACTTTACCCGTGGCTTTGAGAGCTCTTAATTATGAAAGAGAGAAAAAGAAATTCTTAAGAACCCGCGAGAATCCAATATTCCATTATCAGACATTATCTCCTAAAAAATATAATGAGGGGCAAAAAATTTTAAAAAACCTTGAACAAGATTTAAGGTCCGAAACAAACGAGGCTTTAAAGAAACTCTATTCTGCCAAAGTAAATGAATTCAAAATACAATTGGAGTTGAGGCGAGCGATTGGCAAAAATCAAGATGAGTTTGCCCGTGCGTCCAGATCCCTTTATGGCAAGCCAACCTCGACTGATTTTAAAGTAGCACTCTTGGAATTCAATGAAGAAAAAGAATTAAAGAAGATTGCCAAAAAAGAGAGGAAAAAAGAGCGTAAATATGGTGCTGAAATTATCAAAAAAGCCTTCATTCGAGCGATGGAAGTAGTCGGCATCAAGGAATTTGAAGCCGTGATTGAACCTCAAGCCAAATGGATAACCATTAATACCAAACACAAAGAAGGATATCGTGTTGAAATTCCCCCGAAACGCCAAACAACAATTTATAAATTAGAGGAATTAATTGCCCACGAGATAGTGATTCATTTAGGCAGAGGAAGAAATGGCCAGCTCTCAAAACTTTCACTTTTAGGTTTTATGGGGACTGACCATTACGGCGCGACAGAAGAGGGTATGGCTACTTTTGCCGAACAGAGGGTGGCACTACGGAGAGGAAGGATACCCAAGAAAGCAGGCATTAAAGCCACGCTTGCTATGGGTGCTGCTCTTGAGGGAAGGAATTTTAACCAAACTTTTGAATTTTTGAAAAATTTAAGATTTTCTGATTTTGATACCTGGAAATATACTTACCGGGTTTTTAGAGGAATTGGTGATACCTCGAAAAGCAAGGGGAAAATCACGACCCTTGATTGGAATTATCGTCATGGCAACCTTGCCATACTTGATTTGGTTAGTTGTGAAGGCGAAGCAAGGCTTGATAATTTATATGTGGGCAAAATCGGTATCCATCATTTAAAAACAATGAAAGAATTAGGAATTACAACCCCGAAAATTCCAAGAAAATACCTGGCAATCGAAGAGCTTCTACCTGAATTGTTTAAATAAACCCCCACACCAAAATTTTTGTGATAGAGAGAGATAGTTTTAATTTTTTTATTTTTGTAATTTTATAACTATTATTTATTATCTGTTTGGTGTGGGGGTAAATTGCCCTTGTTAAGATTAAAAATACTCTTTACAATATTCTTAGGAGATACTTATGAAAATCGCCATTCTTGGCTGTGAGAGATCATGGTCAATAAAAAAAATTGAGAAGACAGCCATCAAAAGAGGTCACAAAGTGACATTTATTCGTGATAAGGATTTGGTTGTCAAAATTGACCCCAAGCTTGAAGTAAGTATCAATGGCATCACTGATCTTAAAAATTTTGATGTACTCTTAAGACGCCGAATTGTTAATGGTTACCTTCAATCACTTATTGCCGCACGATACATGCGTCGTCATGGAAAATTAGCCATCCCGACCAGAATCGATGTCGGGCAGGCCCTTGATGACAAAATGACCCAAGCGGTTAAACTGCATTCGGCGGGAATTCGCCATCTTCCGGTTTTTCAGGCATTGACACGCAAAAACGCTGTACGGCTTTTGAGGATGGTTGATTATCCTATTATTATTAAAGGAATTATCGGCACCAAAGGCAGGCAGGTTTTCAAAATAAATACTAGAAGCGCTGCATTAAAAATTATTAAGAAATATAAATATGCCAATGTTTTGATTCAGGAATTCGTCAATATTAAACATGACCGCAGGGTCTTTGTTGTTGGCAAAAAAGTTTTGGGGGTAATGAAACGCATCATCCCTGAAGGTGAATATCGAGCTAATATTGCCCAAGGGGCAAAAGCGAAGAAGGCAGAATTGTCTAAAGAATTAAAAAGAATTGCCTTAAAGGCAGCGAGAACCCTGGACTATGACATAGCAGGTGTTGATGTTATTTATCGCAAAGGTAAACCTGCAGTGCTCGAGGTGAATTCATCCCCGGGGCTAAAAGGTTTTAGTAAAGCTACGGGAATAAATGTTGCAGGCGAAATAGTAATTTATCTGGAAGAAAGATTCAGAATTCATCAGAGAAGATTGAAAAAACAAAACCATCTGAAACATAAAAAAGCAAAGAGAGAAAAAGAAAAAAAGGGATGGTGGCAAAAAAATATTAGTCAAATATTTGGCTCAAAGAATTAAGGAGGAATATGATTGCATTTATTAAGGGTAGAATCAGACTTGTCAAAGATGATTTTATGGTCGTCGAATCTTATGGAGTAGGCTATAAGATTTATGTTCCTACTTCATTAATCGAAGAATGTCATAAATTATCAGGCAAGATCGCTTTGCATATTCATCATCATCAGACAGAACGTTCCAATGAATTATATGGTTTTAAAAGCTATTCAGACCTCGAGATGTTTGAATTTTTACTTTCGGTTAATGGCATCGGACCAAAAGCGGCAGCGGCCTTGCTTTCAACTTTTAAAGGAGATGAGCTTAGAACCTTGATTATCTATCAAGATGAGGCGACCATTGCTACTGCCAAAGGAATTGGAATTCGCGTTGCCTCCAAGATTTGCCGCGAGTTGAGTGAAAAGGTTGAAGGACGTGATGAATATGAAGGAATGCGTCCGGCTGCTTCAACGCCTTCACGGCAGGCATTAGAGGCTCTGGTTGAACTTGGTTATAATCAAATTGAAGCACAAGCAGCATTACGAATGATTCCGCGAAGCATCACTGACCCGAAGGAAAAGATCAAAGAAGCTTTAAGAAACCTGGGGAGATAGTATTAAATGACGAAATCAGAATGATGAATGACGAAAGAATTATTGAAACCAGAATGACGAAAGATGAAATTTTCACATTAAGTCATCTGGTCATTTTTTCTGATTTCTGGTTTCTGATTTCTGGTTTATAAAATTTATGGTCGAAAAAACTAAAGAAAATATAATATCTCCTGAGTTATCATCCGATACCGAAGAAATTATAATAGATAATACTCTGCGTCCTCGAAAATGGAGCGAATTTTTAGGTCAGGAAAAAGTTAAAAAAAATTTAGAAATT
>JAPLVI010000130.1 GCA_026397195.1 Candidatus Berkelbacteria bacterium
GTAGCTGAAAATCAAATCAGGGCTCGTCAACGCCACCATTCTGCTGTGGGTGCTTTTAAGCAGTTCAATACCACCAATATGAATGGATTTAGAGCTGATGAGATGCGGTTGAATAACCTCGAATTTTTAGATGATTATCAAAAAAGGATTTTTATTGATGAAGGTTATACTTTAAATATCGGGGAGCTCGCCTCAATTTTTCACCTACCGAACATCTCGGTTGAAACGCCCTCAATTGTTTGGGCTGGGGCTAAAAAAGGTGAACCGCCAGCTGATCTACCCGTGGTCACCGATAGCGATCCGGAAGTTGCCGTTTTTGGTATCACTGATTTTCGAGGCAGTCGGGTTAAATTCGGTATTAAAGAAGATGACCGCCGCCGCCATATGTATTTGATTGGTAGAACGGGTGTCGGTAAAACAAACACGATGCAGAATATGGTCATTGACGATATGAAAGCAGGCAGAGGGGTAGCGGTGGTCGACCCGCACGGTGATTTTATTGAATATATCTTGAATTTTATTCCCGATAGTCGGATAAATGACGTCGTCCTTTTTGACCCTTCGGACACAGAGCACCCCATTGGCTTCAATCTTCTCGAAAATGTTAATCCCGAACTTAAAAACATTGTTTCTTCAGGATTAATTGGTATCTTTAAAAAGCTCTGGATTGATTCTTGGGGTCCGCGTTTGGAGCATATTTTAAGAAATACAATTCTGGCTCTACTTGAGAGCCCGGGCGAAACGATGCTTGGCATTATGAAGATGCTAGTTGATGAAAACTATCGCCGCGAGGTAGTTGACCGCGTGCAAGACCCGGTCATCAAAGACTTCTGGATTAATGAGTTTGAACGTTATGACCAAAAATTCAGAACCGAAGCGGTAGCGCCTATTCAAAACAAAGTCGGACAATTCTTGTCTTCTTCAACCATTAGAAATATCCTCGGCCAACCTAAATCAATGATTGATATTGAAGATATTATGGACAACAAGAAAATTTTGCTGATGAATTTATCAAAGGGAAAAATAGGCGAAGATAACTGCGCTC
The DNA here is from genome assembly GCA_026397195.1 of Candidatus Berkelbacteria bacterium. Taxonomy (GTDB): domain Bacteria; phylum Patescibacteriota; class UBA1384; order JAHJRZ01; family JAHJRZ01; genus JAHJRZ01. Next base: position 1,046 of record JAPLVI010000130.1, read on the forward strand.
TTATTGGGGCAATGCTTATTACTAAAATCCAAATAACATCTATGATGAGGGCAAGAGTACCGGAAGCGGAGCGTGTTGATTTTTATCTCTATGTTGATGAGTTTCAGAATTTTGCCACCGAATCGTTTGCTGCCATTTTGTCTGAAGCCAGAAAATATCATCTAAATATCATTATTGCCAACCAATATGTGACACAAATGTCTGAAGAAGTACGCGATGCCGTCTTTGGCAATGTAGGTACGATGATAACTTTCCGCGTTGGCGCCTCTGATGCACCGCTCTTAGCCAAAGAATATATTCCTGTTTTTGAGGAAACGGATTTAATTAATCTTGATAAATATCATATCTATGTCAAAATGTCGATTGATGGCGTAACCACTATTCCTTTTTCCGCTACCAACGTTCCGCCCTATACCGAAGCAACTAATAATCACGACAAGGTAATTGAGCAATCACGACAAAAATATGGCCAGCCTCGTGAAATAGTTGAAGCCAATATCCGCAAAGCTAATGTTTCGGCCGTTGAAAAATTACTCCGGGAAAAACAACAACAGGGCGAGACGCAAAAAACTGTCGAAGAGTTGCCTTCGTCACCAGCTCCAATAGCACCAAGCACACTACAAGCCGCTAACGCTCCTGAAACTCCTTCGGAGAAACCAGCTGGATTCCAAGAAGTAACTGACACCACGGGGCAGAGATTTTATGTTTTATATCGCGAATCCGCCGAAAGCCCCAAGGGGCAATCAGGCGGACCCGCCTCAATCCCGCCCAAAGCCGAAGACATTGAGGCGGGTTTAGGCGGGGAGAAGAAAAAAGAAAAAAAAGAAACGCAAGAACCCAAACCACAACCTCAAATAAAACCTGAAATAAAGACAAAAGTCCCAGAAAGCGCCGAAGAAAAACCAGAAACCCACGAGGAAAAGAAAATGAAGGAAATTAGAAAATCAATTGATACAATGTATGGCGAACAAAAAGATGAAGCTGGCCATACCATTATTGAAGAAGGAGAGACACACGAAATAAAAAGAGACAAAGATAAAGAAAAATAACCCTAAAAAAATAGAACCGCCCTCGGGGCGGTTTTTGGTTGGCCATTGACATTTTTAGGTTATTATGATATAATGGCTGTAATTACAGGTCAGGATAGGGGGAGGATATATCCCTTTTTCGCCTCTAAAAAGAGTCCCTCTCGCCCAAGGAGGCAATTCCCGTGTCCGAGTTACTGCAGGCTGTTGGCATCCTCATTGGCTGTATCGCAGGGTGGAAGCTCCTCGAACTCCTCGACAAGAGGGTGTCCCAGAGGAACACCACCCAACCGACACTTCAGGCTGCTGAGGCCCACGCAAGGGCACTCGAGCAGACGGCTCTCGCCTTGGCTACGGCAATTGGCACCCACGGAAGCCTCGAGATGAAGAGGAGAGCAAAGCTGAATGTCACCGGCGCTTTCTTTTCCCTGGCTCCGGAGGTGGTGCCGACGGAGGAGTTCCTGACAGGTCTTCGTACACTGGACGAGCCCGAGAACAGGAGGTCAACCTCGCTCCTCAACCTCGCCGAGTACACCCTCAGTGTCTAGGGCAACAACATGCCCAAACGCAGTAATGAAAAGAGCACAGCTGAAAGAACAGTGAAGGAGGTTGCCTTGGTCAGACCCGAGCGATACTACCTTGGCTCCGGAGTCCTAGGGCTGATGTGTGTCGGACTGTTCATCCCGAACACGATCTCCGGTGAGGTCAAGCCCTGGCAACTCCTGCTCCTCTTTCTGCTTCAGGTCCTTCTGTTCGTCTACTCCTACCGGCGGGACAGGGCCTATCAGAAGGCAGGGAGAGTAAGGAGCCAAGGGCCCAAGTTCCAGGTCATCGAGGACGATGACCGACGCTGAAGAAGACACAACAAGAAGCCCCGTCACGCGACGGAGTGTCAACCCTCACAAGGGAACAACACTACGACGCGCCGGGGCTTCACCATTTCTATAGATAATAATATATCATTATATACATTGTGCGACACTAGAATTAGGTGATTGTGAGTGATCAGAGGCAGTTGAATCGGCGATGATAGAGCCGATTTTTTAATTAAATATTTTTTTATCGCCAAACTCAAAGAAAAAAGGGGAGTAGTAATTCGAGACAAAAATTGACGACCAAAAAATAGACAAAAAAACGATGAAATTCTAACAAATATCACAGGTTATTAAAAACAAGATCCTGAAACAAGTT
>JAPLVI010000093.1 GCA_026397195.1 Candidatus Berkelbacteria bacterium
ATACTAATAGTTGAACAAAAGATGTGTATAAATAATTATACTTCGACCCATGTCGAGAAGTGACACAAATAAAACAAAAAGGTGGAAATGGTACGTTTATATCTTAGAGTGCAGAAATGACACTTATTATACTGGCCTTACTTGGGATCCAAACATTCGACTTGAGCAACATCAATCTCAATTCGGTTCGAAATATACATCGAGATACGGTGTAAAAAAATTAGTTTACCTTGAAGAATACGACAATTTAGAAACTGCCAGAATCAGAGAAAAACAAATAAAAGATTGGAATAGAAATAAAAAAGAAAAATTAATAAAAGGAGAGTGGGGCAAGGAGTGGTAGTTAGTCTCTCGACTTCGCTCGAGATAGATTCTCGACTCGCCTACGGCTCGCTCGAACAATAAAAATTAATTAGGAGGTAATAATGAAAACATTGACCAAAAAACAAGAAAAAATCTTAGAAATAATTAAACGTTCTCAGGATGAAATAGGAGAGGCACCAACTATTCGCGAGATTGCTAAAGAGATACGAGTCAAATCTCCGCATGCCGTCAGCCATCATTTAAATCAATTAGAAAAAAGGGGCTATATTCGTCGTAATTCAGATTCGTCCCGAAATATTATTATTCTTGCCGATAAAGACCATAAACCAGCCCCAGATTTGATTCGCGTCCCATTAGTTGGCTGGTCATCAGGAGGTGTGGGGATTTTAGCCGAGGAGAATATTCTCGACTGGATTCCCATTTCGACTAGATTTTTGAAACAAGACGCTAATATTTATCTTCTCAGGGTTAAAGGAAATTCTATGGCGCCAAGAATTGAAGATGGCGATATTGTAATCGTTAAGAAACAATATACAGCCCTAGCTGGGGAAACGGTGGTGGCGTTAATCGGCGATGAAACAACGGTCAAAAAATATATCCCTAAAGAAGATCATATTGTGCTGCAGCCCGAAAATTCAGAGTTTGAGCCATTGATCGTTTTTCCTGATGAATTGAGGATACAAGGAGTGGTGAAGGGCGTTCTCAAATATTGTTAGTCAATCCGCGTACATTAAAAAATGAGTTTCGTTTTTTCGCGTTCGCAATTTGCTCTTGACATAATGATAATGTTTTGGAAAACTGAAAGAGCACTAGCTGTACTCAAAATATTTAACTTGAGGAAGAGAGAAAGGTATATATGCGAATCGAGAAAATGATTCTTTACATCTTGAGAAACAACCAAAGCTTGAACTTGGCTGAAGTCAAAGAGATTATTAAATCCGTAAGCTCGTACCCGGAAAATGAAATTGAGGAAGTGGTTAAAAAATTAATTAGCTCTAATGATATTAAGGAGAAGGAAGGCAATTTGACGCTGATGGCAAAAGCGCGCCGCAAGATGATAAAACCCAATAACAAGGTTCCCTATAACGGCATGAAATGGGGCAGGCGCTGGACAATGGTCCTTTTTGATATTCCAGAAAGAAATAAGAAAATTAGGGATATTCTGCGCTATAAATTACAAAAAATGGGCTTTGGGATGATGCAAGGGTCAGTCTGGGTCAAACCAACTGATGTAACGAATGAAGTTAGAAAATTCATTAGGGTAAAGAATCTACAGTGGCAGGTTAAGGTCTTGGGTTTTAACATGGGGGCACCAGATGAAAAAGAAACAATTCATCGTATCTGGAAAATGGAAAAATTAAATGATGAATATCGACGTTTTGTTAAAAAAACAATAAAAAAATTTAGAAAGTTAAAAACATATCCTTTTCATAACCCTAAGCTTTTATCAATTGCTCTTGATTTACTCTCGAGGCTAACCGAAAAGGAATATCTAAATCTTTATTTCAAAGATCCACAGCTGCCAGTTGGACTTCAACCCAAAGAATGGAGTGGAAAAAGAGCCTATAATCTCTATCGACAACTCGATAAATATCTTGTGCGCCAGTAACAATAATTTTTGTAGGGGGTAATTTTGTGAACCAAACGCCATTAGCAGAAAAAATGAGACCTTCAGACCTTCGTGGTTTTATTGGCCAGAAGGAACTTTTAAATTTGAGAGGGCCTCTTCGAAAATTAATTAGAAAAGACAGGATCCCTTCATTGATTCTGTGGGGACCGCCTGGTTGTGGCAAAACAACTCTTGCCCGCATCATTGCTAATCTCTCTAATGCTCGATTTATTAATCTTTCCGCGGTCGCGGCTGGAGTTGCGGAAGTAAAAAAGATAATCGAAGAAGCAAGAAAATTAAGAGAATTCAATCAGGAAAAAACAATTCTTTTTTTAGATGAAATTCATCGTTTTAATAAAGCGCAACAAGACACTCTTTTGCCCGGGGTAGAAGATGGTTCAATAATTCTTATCGGCGCGACAACTGAAAATCCTTCTTTTTATGTTAATTCCCCCCTTTTATCACGAGCGCAGGTGATTACCCTTGAAGCGCTAGATGAAAATGATATAGAGAGTATTATAAATCTTGCCCTCAAGGACAAAGAAAGAGGATTAGGAGAATTAAAATTAAAAATAAAGAAAGATGCGATTGGCTACATTGCCATGGTTTCCGGGGGTGATGCCCGAATCTCTTTGAATATTTTAGAAAAAGCAGCTGATATTACTACCAAGAAAGTGATTGATTTGAATACTGTAAAATCAGCGACCACAAAATTTATTCTTTATGATAAAAAAGGGGAGGAGCATTACAATACTATTTCTGCCTATATCAAATCCATCCGAGGTTCAGATCCTGATGCAGCGCTTCATTATTTAGCGAGAATGCTTGAGGCAGGGGATGATGCTAGGTTCATTGCCAGAAGATTAGTGATTCTTGCAAGTGAAGATATTGGGAACGCAGATCCCCATGCATTAATGGTAGCTACGGCGGCTGCCAATGCTGTTGAATATGTGGGGCTTCCTGAAGCACAACTTAATTTAGCTCAAGCCACAACCTATCTCGCTTCTGCGCCCAAATCAAATTCTTCTTATTTAGCCCTTTTACGTGCTAAGGCGGATATCAAAAATAAAAAACTCGACCCTATTCCTCTGCATCTGCGCAATGCAGTAACCGAATTAATGAAAGAGTTGAATTATGGGGCAGGGTATAAATATGCTCATGATTTTAAAGACCATATCGCCCCAAAGATTGACTTCATGCCTAAAAATCTTAAAGGCAAAAGATATTACTATCCAACAAACCAGGGATTTGAGGAGAAGATTCAGCAAAATCTGGCCGAGGTTTTTAAAAAAAGAGGACGATAGTTTCTCCCAAATAAACCCGACCCCGAAGCAAGCTTCGGGGCATCGGGGCGGGTTCGTTGGCAAAGTGGCAGCTTCCGTCAGACCTGTCTCGGCCATGGTCTTGGACGGACCTCGGCTCGGGGTCTGCCGAGACGGGCCGCTGCATTTATTGGCCTTCATCCCAGCTCTTTTTGCGGAAAGGGCTGGGTATTCAGGCTATTTCCAATAACATGGTAAAATGAATAGAGGAGGGGCTTTTGATTATTCTTATTCTCCAAATACTCGCCTTGATTTTTATTTTAATTGCAGCCATTTCAATTTCTTGGCTTGTCTTTATAAATTATGCCCTAAATTCCAAAACTCTAGCGCGCAGGTGGCAGGAGAAAGCAGTTGGCCGTGAAAATGTTCCAAGTTGGGGGAAGGTCTATGAGTCATCTACCTACAAACCGATTGCCGGAGCAGTAGTTAAATTGTATGATGCCGAAACCCGGGAACAACTCGATTTTACTACTACTAATAAAGAGGGGCAGTTCGGTTTTGTCGTTCCTGATGGCAAATTTTATCTCCGGGTAAATTCTTTTTATCACTCTTTTCCAAGTAACAATTTAATCAAATTTCATAAGCCCCAACTTCTTCGGCGCCGCCGATTCAATACGGATTATTTCGGTTTATTTCTGCCAGAAATCTATGATAAGAGTTTCGAGAATATTTACTTTGGTGAAGTAATAAATAACCGTTCGCGGGCAATGCAACGAATTTTTTCCAGTAAAGCTGAGCTTTTAGAAAAGATCGAGGCTAAAACCCCAATTCTTCTCAATATTCCTATGGACAAAGAAGGGGTCTTAACCCTTGATGAAATAACAGTGGAATCAATTAAGAAGCGGGAATCTGCTTTCGAAGGAGTAAAAATTACTGTCTTGGTTTTGGGCATCGGTCTTGCCCTTGCCACCTTAATCCTGAAGCCCAATTTAATAAGTCTAATTTTACTTGAAGCATTTTTTGCCTTTAGTCTATATAGTATTTTCGAGGGAATTAGACAAAAATATCATGGAAGTATTTTTGATAAAGATAATCGGCCAGTTCAATTCGCCTTAATCCGTGCTCGTGGACATAGAACCAAGAGAATTCGTGCGACTGCCATTTCCGACTCAAGCGGGAATTTTGATATCCCACTAATCCCTGGGTTTTATACTTTTGAGATTAGCCGAAATAATTTTGAAGCCGAGAAGAGATTAATTAAGCTCGATGGGCAAGAAACAGAAAAGCTTAATTTCAAACTGAAGAGGGATTTACCCTAATTTTATTTATCTTGAATCAGAAAACCCCGCTAAAGGCGGGGTTTTCTTTATCCACTTAGGACTTATCTCAAACCAAGTTTTCTCGAACAGCCAGGCCATGGACTAAATCCACGAGCATTATAGAGGTTTAGAGCGGCCTGGTCTTGCACCGCTGCCGGGGCTTGGTCTGGACGTACATCCTGCCAGCCATCCGGAGCGTTGCTTCTCCAAGTGCTCATATTGAACTGGTAAGCACCATAGTAGCCATTGCCACTATTTCTCTCATAGGTATTACCAGATTCACACATTCTTAATTGGTACCAAGCATCTCCTAAGGCTGGACCAGCTAAAGGAAGAATTCTAACTTTAGATCTAACTTTAGCCGCCTTTTCAGCTTGGGCTTGCGCTTCGGCTTGAGCTTGTCGTTCAGCTTCTTCGCGGACAAGTCTCCCTTGTCGGTCGACATTAGATTCGCCCGGAATGAACTTGATTTGATTATCACATGTCTCATTTACCTCAAGCACATTAGCGCTTTTGGCAAGAGAAATTTCAGGTACATTGATTTTTGTTTTTTCTATTTTGACAGGTAGGGTTTGATCTGTAGCAAGCTGAGCATTATAATCATATTCTGATGTATAATCTGCTTGCGCAACTCCTGAGATTGACAGTGCAGTAACCATAGTCATCACAACGAACGCACTGAATCTTTTCATATTATTTACTCCATTTGCCTCGCTGAAGAACAGGAATAAGAGTATTCTCTTGGTATTAGAAGGTGGTTCAATAAACCTGTCCCCGAAACCCGTTTCGGGGCATCTGGGCAGGTTTGTTGGTAAGGTTGCAGCTCCGCTGCATTTACCTTCCAATAAGGTATAATCCCTTCTAATCCCGCTCTTCTTGAGACGTGGGTATTATAGCATACTATATCTAATTTGTCAAGAGTATAGGGGTTTGGTTTTTAAGGAGCTTTTAGGGTCAAATTTTACCCCTTGAAACAAAAAAGTGCTGATTGCCCCTCAGCACACAAAGACAAGCTTAGCATAGTCAGAAATCCTGTCAAGGTGATCAACCTTTGTTATAATATAAAGGTATGCGTAATAATCTTTGGCTTAAAGAGTTAGCACAAGACATTTGGTTTAAATATTTTTCTGATGTTTCTGCAACCAATGATCTTCGGGTTAAATTTGGCAAACGAGCCCGTTGGCAGTTGGGTTGTATTAGACAAAGCACTAAAGAAGGAAGTCCGAGTATCGTCACCATTAATGGCTACTTCAAAAATTTAAGCATTCCTCAATATGTGGTTGAATCAATCCTGGTGCATGAATTTATCCATTATCTTGCCGGTTTTTCA